>NZ_SFBO01000217.1:0-6210 GCF_007095705.1 Microcystis sp. Msp_OC_L_20101000_S702 | reverse complement strand
AAACTTAAACTAATAAAACGGAGAGGCTATGGCTTTAGAAACTTTCGGAATTTTTGGGTTAGAAGTATGTTATCTTGGCATCTTGTCTGTTGATTTAGCATAAAGAGCAACGAAGAGCCTTACTGATTACTGATTACTGATTACTGATAACTGTTTAGCCGACACTTTGAAACAATTGAGTCCAATCGAGATTGGGAGCATCTGAGGGAGCAACAATTTCGATAATTTTATTGTTAGCGGCGGGATAAAATAGGGATTCTACGCAAACCGAGGCCACTTTCGTGCGGGGAATACTGCCCTCAGAAAGGGTATCGGCGGATGACATTTTAATGGCATTAAGATTATCATCGTTTTTAAGGCCTCCGGGGCGCACAATCGTGTAGGTTAGTCCACTATTGATTAAATAGTCTTCCGCTTGTTTTTTCCAGAATAAAATTAACCAAAAGAGATTGAGGGGGTGGAAAAAGTTCGATACACAGAGGGAAGTAACGAGAACAAAATGCTCGATTCCTTTCTTTTTGGCGGCATCGATGAGATTTTTAGTTCCCAAGTAGTCCACTAACAAAGGTTCCGTGGGATTAAAACTCGGTCTGGCTCCCGTGGCGCATAGCAAAACGCTACAATCAGCGATGAGTGCCTCTAACTTATCGGCCTGTTGGACATCTCCGACGACGATTTCCACCCCTGCTGGCAAAATTTCCGCCGCTTTCTCGCGGTTTCTCACCAAAGCGCGGACGGGAATCTGACGTTCGACTAATTGGGCAACGATTCGCCGTCCCGTTTCCCCTGTGGCTCCTGCTACAAATGCTTTCATCGCTTCTTGACCAAATGGTTTTTAACAATACGTTACACTAATCTCAATTCTACAAATTTCCCCGATCCTTTGGCGGTTAATCCCCAAATTTTTCTAACACTATCATTTGCCAGGTTTATAAGTCATGCAGTGTCCCCCCATTAACTCCCTAGCTCGCGAATCTGTAGAAGTCAAAGAAGACAATCAATTTCTCGGTTTTCAAACCCGTTTTGCTGGCTCTATGGATATGTATAGCAATCAGGACAAGGTTGCCGATTATCTGGGCGCTCACGAAGGTTGGTTTTGTCGTTGTGCCGAACCGATGAAAACTCTGCCCTTCGGTGACAATGGTTATATCATCACCATCGGTAAATATGGAGCTTTTGGCTATGAACTGGAGCCGAAAATCGCTGTGGTTCTGGAGCTGCCCGTCAATGGAGTCTATCATACTCGCAGTGTTCCCATTCCCGATCAACCGTTTTTGGGCTATCTAGTGGATTATCAGGCAATTATGAAACTAGAGGAAATGCCCCTATCTTCTCCTAGTCAGGAAATTGAGACAATTTTTCGGCAACAGGGACGGGATATTCCGGCGGTTATCACCCAAGTCACCTGGGAACTGCGTATGGATGTTATGGTTAAGTTTCCCAAGTTTATTCATAAAATTCCCCGTTCCATTCTCCAAAAAACCGGTGATAAACTGTTGACACAAATTGTTCGCCAAGTTTCCCCCCGCTTAACCTACAAAGTTCAAGAGGATTTTCACTCTAGCTTCAATTTACCCCTACCCCCTGCCTCCAGTTGTCTTTTCTATCGTCTCGACCCCTACGAGGGTGGGTTGCTTGCCTAGGGTTTGGGGAGTCTGTCAACAGTAAGCAGTAGAGCTTGCTGATGGGAAACCAAGGAAAAATAAAGATTTGCTAACGGTGCTGGTCAGTCTAAGCTAGAATTATTAAGAAATGTTTACTCGTAAAAATAAACCTAAGACTACTTCAATATTTTATGTCTCTGCCTATCCGTAACGTTGCTATCATTGCTCACGTTGACCACGGGAAAACCACCCTCGTCGATGCACTCCTCAAACAGTCGGGAATCTTTCGAGAAGGGGAAGATGTACCCACCTGCGTCATGGATTCCAATGACCTCGAAAGAGAGCGCGGTATCACCATTCTGGCCAAAAACACCGCCGTTCGTTACCAAGACACCCTGATTAACATCGTCGATACTCCCGGTCACGCCGACTTTGGTGGCGAAGTGGAACGGGTTTTAGGTATGGTGGACGGTTGTATCCTGATTGTCGATGCTAACGAGGGGCCGATGCCCCAGACGCGTTTTGTGCTGAAAAAAGCCCTAGAAAAGGGATTAAGACCGATTGTCGTGGTCAATAAAATCGATCGCCCTAACGTCGATCCTAACCTAGCCGTGGACAAAGTTTTCGATCTGTTTGTGGAACTGGGTGCTGATGACGACCAATGTGATTTTACTACTCTGTTCGCTTCCGGGATGCAAGGATTCGCCAAAGAAAGCCTCGAAGACGAAGACAAAGATATGCAGCCCCTGTTTGAGGCGATTTTACACCACGTTCCACCACCGGCCGGGGACATTAACAAACCTCTACAGTTGCAAGTAACCACCCTCGATTATTCGGAATACTTAGGACGCATCGTTATCGGCCGCATCCATAACGGCGTAATTAAAGCTGGTCAACAGGCTGCTTTAGTAAAGGATACGGGCGCAATTGTCAAGGGTAAAATAACAAAACTTCTTGGTTTTGAAGGCCTCAAACGGGTGGAATTAAACGAGTCCAGCGCCGGTAATATCGTCGCTGTGGCTGGTTTTGCCGACGCTAACATCGGGGAAACCGTAACTTTAGCCGATGACCCGCAAGCTTTACCCCTAATTAAAGTCGATGAACCGACCCTACAAATGACCTTCTCGGTGAACGATTCTCCCTTTGCCGGTCAGGAAGGCACTTTTGTCACCTCGCGGCAAATTCGCGATCGTCTCATGCGAGAATTAGAAACTAACGTCGCCCTACGGGTGGAAGAAAGTGATTCTGCCGAGAAATTCCTGGTTTCGGGCCGGGGAGAACTACATTTAGGCATTCTCATCGAAACCATGCGTCGGGAAGGCTACGAATTCCAAGTATCGCAGCCGCAGGTTATCTATCGCGAAATTAACGGTCAACCCTGCGAACCCTACGAATACCTCGTTTTAGATGTACCCGAAGAAGCGGTGGGTTCCAGTATCGAACGTCTTGGCCAACGGAAAGGGGAAATGCAGGATATGCAGACGGGCAGCAATGGCCGTACTCAATTGGAATTCGTGATTCCGGCCCGGGGTTTAATCGGTTTCCGGGGGGAATTTATCCGTCTGAGTCGCGGTGAGGGGATTATGAACCATAGTTTTCTCGAATATCGTCCTTTCTCCGGGGAATTAGCCACCCGTTACAATGGTGTGATTACTGCCTTTGAGGAAGGAGTCGCCACTTTCTACTCCCTCAAAAACGCCGAGGACCGGGGGGTATTCTTTATTACTCCGGGGACAAAAGTGTATAAAAACATGATTATCGGCGAAAGCAACCGGCCCCAAGACGTGGAGATCAATATCTGCAAAACTAAACAGTTAACTAACCATCGTTCCGCCACCGGGGATGAATTGGTTCAGTTACAATCCCCCGTGGATATGAGTCTCGAACGCGCCCTCGAATACATCGGACCAGATGAGTTGGTGGAAATTACCCCGAAATCGATCCGTCTGCGTAAATTACCGGTGAAAAAGTTAGCCAAACGTTAATCGGTTTTGACAAAATCCGGCGGCAATTTTGCCATGGCCGTTGCTGCTAAAAGGGGCAGCAATGGCTCGAAGATGATCGGTAATTGGTTATGATCGAGATCTAACAAAGAAATCCACTCAGATTTTCAACAAAACTGAGATGATAGAAAAAAGTGCCTTGAGTTTGAGGGTAAAGAATCTGCTGTGAGCTATTCTGCTACTTTGATGCGACATCCGATGTTTCCCGCCGCGTCGGACAGCAATCGTCTGCGTCTCTTTTCGGGATCCGCTAATGTATCTCTCGCCCAAGAGGTGGCCCGTTATCTGGGTATGGATGTGGGGCCGATGATTCGTAAACGTTTCGCCGATGGTGAATTGTACATCCAGATTCAGGAATCGATCCGCGGCTGTGATGTCTATTTAATTCAACCCTGTTGCAATCCCGTCAACGATCACTTGATGGAATTGTTGATCATGATTGATGCCTGTCGTCGTGCTTCTGCCCGACAAATTACCGCCGTAATTCCCTATTATGGTTATGCTCGCGCCGATCGCAAAACCGCCGGCCGGGAATCGATCGCCGCTAAACTGGTGGCTAATCTGATCACGGAAGCGGGGGCAAGTCGCGTGTTGGCCATGGATTTGCATTCGTCCCAAATTCAAGGTTATTTCGATATTCCCTTCGATCACGTTTACGGTTCCCCAGTGGTGGTGGACTATCTTCTCAGTAAAAAATTACCCGATATCGTGGTGGTTTCTCCCGATGTGGGTGGGGTGGCCAGGGCGCGGGCTTTTGCCAAAAAACTCAGTGATGCGCCCCTAGCAATTATTGATAAACGCCGGCAAACCCATAATGTGGCGGAAGTGATGAACTTGATCGGCGATGTTAAGGATAAAACGGCGGTTTTAGTCGATGATATGATCGATACGGCTGGTACGATCGCTCAAGGGGCGCAGTTACTGAAAGCCAAAGGGGCGCGGCAGGTTTATGCTTGTGCCACCCATCCGGTTTTTTCCGGTCCTGCGATCGAGCGTTTATCCAGTGGCATAGTCGAGGAGGTGATCGTTACTAACACGATTCCCGTCCCACAAGACCATTTTTTCCCGCAACTGAAAGTCTTGCCGGTTGCCCCGATTCTGGGTGAGGCAATATGGCGCATCCATGAGGATAATTCCGTGAGTAATATGTTCAAATAGATGGCCGAATCCCCCTAGTTTTAGGGGGAATTTTTATATTTATTTTCTTGACATTAATTCTGATTTGTGGAAGCGTCGGGTTTGTCAAGTCCTCCCAGACGATTGAAGGGCCAAAAACGCACCACGGCGCGACCGATTAAGTTTTCCCGGGGAACGAAGCCCCAAGCGTGGGAATCATAACTATTATTGCGATTATCGCCCAAAACCAGATATTGATCGGGGGGAACTGTCACCGGTCCGTAAGTATAATTAGGTTCTTCGGCGATATACTTTTCCGCTAAAACTTTACCGTTGACGTAAACTAAACCGTTTTTGACTTGCACCTTATCCCCCGGCAGTCCAATCACCCGTTTAATAAAAGCATCCTGAAAATTTTGAGCTTTGAGAGCGGCTGTCGGACTAAAAACCACTATATCACCCCGTTCTGGCTTCTGAAAATGATAGCTAACTTTCTCGATAATTAGGCGATCATTAATCTGGAGAGTGGGTTCCATGGAAGAAGAGGGAATATAACGGGCCTCAGCCACAAAAGTGCGGATGCCAAAGGCCAAAATTCCAGCCGTGACAATGGTTTTAACTGCTTCTAGCCAAGGATTTTCTTGGGGTACGGGAGGGGGAGAAGGTTTTTCGGATTTATGGTTCAAGCTTTCAGCCATAGAATTTTAACTTTTGAGAAGGATTAAGCTAATGCGCTCTTTAATTTTCTAGTTTAGTGATAGTAGCAGCGTAGATAATATTTTAAGACAATTTTCCCACACATACCGGATCACGGTTAATTTGTCAAGGCCGCATTCTGCTGCCGGAAGGGGAATTTCCTCGGGGGTAGAAAACGGTAAGATTATACCAAATTTCTAAATCCATGACAGACATCCACGCTCGAATGCTTGCCAAGCCTGCATTCGTTGTGACGCGAATAAAGAAAAATGGTATAACTCCTCTAGATAAGTATTTTGGCTCACGCCCCTTCCTCTTTTAAGACGTTGTGACACTTAGGGTGCGGAATGTGGGTCACTACGATCCGTCCTTTGAAAAACCCAATGGCGAAGACGGAACCTCATGGTGTATCGCCCTGACCAACCGAGCGGATCTCGACCAGGTGTTGAATTACGTTCGTACTTATCGACCTCAATATCTCGAAGTTAATATTCAGTAATTCACTCACTTACATTCTATGTAATCGTAAATTTTCGGGTCTTCCACTGGTTTTAACTCTCGACGAGGACACCACTGATTAATATTGACTGCCTTAGCTTTATTCTTCATCTCTTGCGGTACTTGCGGTATTTGCTGATTAGCCTCTTGCGTATTCTTGTAATTAATCACGGCTGGGTGGTGATTCGGTAGTAGTGATGGCGGCTTAATCCTTTGCTTTGCTGTGCATTGTAGTCATGGATAAAATACCAAAGGGTTCCCCAACGTGATTCTCCATTTTTTTAGAGAAAGAT
>NZ_SFBO01000216.1:0-7033 GCF_007095705.1 Microcystis sp. Msp_OC_L_20101000_S702 | reverse complement strand
ATTAGGATAAGTTATGACTTAAAAATTAATCAACAACTAAAGCTTATGCTTGTAGCTAAGTGAAATCATTGATTAAGAGACCTGTACTTTTCAATGACTTTTTCAGCAAACCCTAAATACTTTTGGTATTTGGTATCACGTCGAGTGCAGTGATTTGTCAGACTCTACAGATTTTCAATGAACTCTTCAACTGTGACTTGGGCTTGTTTCAGAATTCCACTTAATGTACCAACCTTCAATTCCTGATGTAAAGGGACAACACAGCCAATTTTGCCCTCTTCGGTTTCTTTCTTCATCACAACATGGCTACCTGTTTGACGAACTTGCTCGAAGCCTAAGCGTTCAAGACATCTAATTGCCTCCCCACTAGAGATTCGTGGCAGCTTAGGCATAACTAACCTCAATACTGGTCACAAATCTAGGGGATGTTTCTGGTAAGGTAAATTCCTCTAGGTAAAGCCGTGTGGCTTCTTTCAATCCAGCAATCGCCTGCTCAATTGTTTCTCCTTGATCTACTGTGCCAACTTCTGGACATTCAGCAATGTACATATTATCTTCTTTGTACAAAATAACAGTAAAGATGCGATTTTTCATGGTGTCTTATCATCTCCGGCTTACTCTGAAAATCATAACATAACTGTTTCCTAATCGTTTGGTTAGAAAATAGTTAGGTTTCCTGATCATTGACCCAACTCACGCTTTTTGAAAAACTCTATAAGATATTAAGTTATTAGTAATTAATCCAATATTGTCCCACCTTCCTAGAATTGAGTGAGAAGATTGTGCAAAAACAAGCGTAGAGTTGATTAATCATTGAAATAAATTTGCCCCAATCAAACCGACTCGATGAACTGCTCGATGTCCGATTCTTACGAACCAAATTTGAGCATCGGTCAATCGGGCTAAAAGTTGATCGGAAGCTGTGAGGCTGTCTTTTGCTACTTCAAAAGCCCCTGTTTCGATATCTATGGCTACAATCTTCCCATGATTGCCTTCCTCGACTTGGGGGCGCACCTGAGATTGATAAATCTCTTTACCACGTCGGGCGAATTCTTCTTTGCTGTAGCGGAGTTGATTAACTGTCATTGTCCTGACCCCGTTGCCACTTTTGCCCCTCTATTTTAACCTAAACATTGGCAATCTTCGCTAACATTTCTCAACTGGGACCACAAAGGCTGCATCGCACTTAGACTCACAGTTTCAATCAATGTGCATGGTGCGTTCCCCAAAATTGATCGCTGAAGCGGTAGAAGTTGTTTTAGGGAACGCACCCTACAAGATTGCGATCGCAGTGCGTTATACCTTAGCTCTTCGCAGACGCAGTTCTCTGTAACTCTTCCCATCGAACTCCATGACGCAGGCTCGATCAAAAGAGCTTAGATACTCATTATTCATCAACTGCTCATGCGGGCGAAGCATACTTGCGCCGACGCTGCCATCTAAGACAAGTAAAAGCAATGCCTCATCAAATCCATCACGCCATTTCAGAATATTCCGTTCTTTGTCGTCAAGCGCATTCTGTATTAGTTCGTCTGTTGTTTCACCGACCCAAAAGCTATATGTGTAACTCCAATGAGGGGGGTGATCCCCTTCAAGTCGCATTACGCGAACATAGTCGATTTCTTCAGGCCAATCCGGCCCCCACAACTTTTCAGCACACAAGGTGAAATAATCTCCAATTTTAGGATCATACTTCTCAACCAATTTCACTAGCATCTCAGCTATTTTTCTTTCTCGCCTTGCGATCAGGTCAGCATCACGATAACTGCTAAAGGATACCTGGACATCAATCCATTTGTCGCTACGCCTTGAATGAATGTGGGAACAAGTTTTAACTACAGATTCATATATGCCACGACGCTTACGGTCGCGACTGCCAGACCCCTCTTTCTCGTCATTGAATAGATTCCTGATTTCGATTCCAATCGTAATAGAATCAATTCTTGCTATGATATCGGGTCTTTCCAGGTGATCTGGCACGTGCAGTTCTGCGTAGTGGCTCAATCCTCCTGCATCACGAAATAGCTTGACTACGTTTAGCTCGTAAAGTTTTTGGCTTTCTCTGGTCATGGCTCTAATCGGTATAACTACATATTATAGGTCAACTTTCTGCACAACACTGTCCAGAGCAAAGATATGGGTCAACTTTCTGTATGTCACCCGGTCTTACAACACATATACTAATTTGTCAATAGGTAGTAATATTTAATCTGCTTATACTTCGAGTTTTGGTCTGAAAATGGGCGATCAATAGTCAAGCGATCGAGAGATGGGGAACAACTTATACTAAATCCGTTGAGTATAGGCTACATATCAAGACAGACAAAAGGCACTCATGCAAAAGGGAGAATAAATAATCAGTCTTTAATAACCAGATTTAGGATTATTTAACCTTCAATCCGGGCTATCACCGGGGCCACCAATCTTCGATCACCTGCGCGATAGTATAGGGACAAAACTCGGGAAAAATGCTAAGGATTAAACCCGTTTGTCTGGCGGCTTCTCGACGCGCTCTGGTATATTCCTTATCCAAAATTTGCGCGGGATAACCGCGTAAACTGGGACTATCCTCTAATTTGCGACGAATTTGCGATCGCCCATCATTGATGGAATCCAGCCAACTATCGGAGTGCCGTTGGGGTTGATATTGCCACTTGAGCAGATGAAGCAAAATTCGCTCCATTTGAGAACCAATCGCACTGCGTTCACTTTTCCCCAAATCCTCGATTTCCTCGATTAAATGCTCCCAGTCAATGGCATCCCAGCGTTGTTCCCGCAAAAGTTGAGCCGTATCCCGGGCCCAGAGAATTAAATCGCAATTGTAGGTGGTTGGCATAACCGGTTCCCTGTTTTTCAAGCTTTTCGGGTGGGATTGTGGGGTTAATTCTGTTAGGTTAACGATCCGGCGTTTTCTTAATGATAATTGATTACTGTCAGAGGTAAGGTCAAAAAGCCTGTGAACCCTGTATCAATAACAGCATCAATTACTTGCCTCTGTTTACTCTCATTGCTTACGACTAACCGAAGCGTTGCCTCGCAGTTTTGATCAACAATTCCGTTCATCATAAAGTTAAAGCAGACGACTTAAGCCAAAGCGGTGAACGCCTTTATGTCCAATTCGGACACGCCAGATTTGAGCATCAGGGTTTCGTTCAAGCAATCGATTAGAAGCAGTTATTGTGTCATTGGCAAGCTCAAAAGCACCTGTTTCGATATCTATGGCTACAATCTTCCCATGATTGCCTTCCTCGACTTGGGGGCGCACCTGAGATTGATAAATCTCATTACCACGTCGAGCGAATTCTTCTTTGCTGTAGCGGAGTTGATTAACTGTCATTGTCCTGACCCCGTTGCCACTTTTGCCCCTCTATTTTAACCTCAACATTGGCAATCTTCGCTAACATTCCCCAACTAAATCCACAAGAGCGGCATCGCACTTAAGACTCACAGTTTCAATCAATGAGCATGGTGCGTTCCCCAAAATCGATCGCTGGAGCGGTAGAAGTTGCATTAGGGAACGCACCCTACAAGATTGCGCTCTGCTACGCAGTGCCTTTGGCATCGCACTATATTAATCTGTGAAGTTACACAGCAACAGGCAACTTTGAAAATTCACCAATATTTCAGCTAACGGTGAAGTTAGGTTAAGCGAGTTTGCAAGAAAAGAAGTCGAATTATTGAACCGATTTGATTCATTGAAGTCTACTTATTAAATCACCACGTCGAAATGTTGCAGATAGCTGCTGCAAGGAAATCTCTTGTTCTCCATAAAGATCCTGAAGTGCCTGTTTAATATCCTGTAATGAAGCATTAAAGTAACTCTCCCCATTTTGATCAATAAGCATTTGGGCTGATTGAAAATTTTGATGACTAATGTCTTTCATCTGAACTTTCATATCAGCCAAAAGTTTTTGTCCCATCTGCATTGCAATAAAGCATGAAGCATAGCGGACAAAATCTGGGTCAGTAGACTCAGGTCTTTTGCGGCGGTTTTCTGCAATTCTGTAAAGCTGAACAGCTATTACGATTTGCGCTCCATTTAATTGATCAGTAAAGATTGTATCATACAGTTTCCCAAAATGTTCACGAGAGAAAAACTTTGCTTGATGAGGTTTTCTTCGCCAAACGGATAATACTGCCTCAGCAGCTACTCCTGAAGTAATATCAGCAGAGCGAGTAGGAGTATTGGAACGTTTAGTCCTGTAGTTAAATCCTAATTGCTCAATATCCTTTTCCAATATTTTCTGGCGCTCATCATTAGCACGTAAATCTTTGAGATCTACTGGATTTTGGCTATTGGTTGCGTAGGTAATTCTTTGAACTAAACCTTCATTTTCACGAGGCAATTCATAGAGTCTTAAAAGAACAAAAGCTTGGGCATTTTGATGAATTAAATCTGGTTCTCGCAAGGTTTTAAATATGGTCATACACGTTTGACCACCGTTAATGATTTGTAAATTCTCAACACGCACTTTGTAATCGCCATCTTGCAATGCGTTGTATGAGAAACTATCACAAATCAACGTGACCCCGTTATTATAAAAGTAAAAATTGTTTTTTTCATCGCTAGTTAAAGTATGACGGATACCCTCATTTACGCGATTTCCTTGTAAACCCAAGTAGCGACGAATATTGCGCTCTAATAAACGTTCTCCATGTCGCTCTATAAGTGTGGCAATTTCTGTCACCGAAATTCTACCCAACAGTACTCGGCTAAACTCCATATCTTCCACAATAGCTTTGCCACTTAGCTGCAAAGTATCTTTTACGGGTTTAGAAGCTTGAAGAATTTTGACTAAACGCTCGTGATTAACATATTCCCATGTCACCTGATCTCCAAACTCAGCACGATCAATAGCCTCTTGAGCAGATAAATTCCATTTCAGCCCATTGTTGCAAGCTATTGTCCGAACTTGGGGAATATAGCCATCCCGGATTCGGCTACGAGCTTCTTCCACTTTCACAAGCAGTCGTTGATTAATATGTTCTAGTTTGGCTGCTGGATTAAATAAGTAATTAATTGCGTTTATTAAACTTTTTATACCTTCTTCAGGAAAGTTAGAGTTTCCTTCTAGGTTGTTCTTATATTTTGCCTGAAATAAACTAACTGTAAATTCACCGTCATATTCTTCTGAGATATGTATAGCATCTACTCCAAAGTCACCACCTCCTTCTGTTAAGCAATCAAAAACATCATCTCCATCTAAATCTAAAATGGTTTTAACGCACAGATATACAAAAGCCAAAGACTTAAGCCGGCCTTCATCTGTGATTCGTAGTTCTTCAGAAGCTTTTTGACGAATGTCTTTGCTAACTGATACTAAGCGTTGGTCGATGATGGATATATTAATATTCATGTACTTATTTAACGAACATATTTAAATAGCTTATTTTATTGTGCCTAACTACATATTATACGAAAACTTTCTGCATAACAGTCTCCAGAGTAACGATATGGGTCAACTTTCTGTATATTACCCCGTCCTACAACATATATACTAATTTGTCAATAGGTAGTAATATTTAATCTGCTTATACTTCGAGTTTTGGTCTGAAAATGGGCGATCGATAGAGCAGCAATTATTTTAGGTTGGGTTAACCCAAGGAAACCCAACAAAGAGTAACCTTTGGGGTGGTTGGGTTGCGCTTTTTCAAGCGAATTGAGCTATTTTTGCCCCAGTATTGTTTCGCTCAACCCAACCCACGAAGCGATGCGCCCTGCTACGCAGTGCCTTCGGCATCGCACTAACCAATAACCTCAATGGTCGGGTGCATTGGGGTTGTTAGGTTCGCGATCGCCATGACTTTGGATCACGCCGACCATGAAAAATCGCGGTCACAACGACCCGACTTGAAATCACTCGATAGTAGACAGCATATGGGAATCGTCTGATGACTGCTCGTCGAATGTCCAGATAAACGATTGCATAAGACTCTGGCATCATGCCGATCTGATTGAGTAAGTCATCTACACAATCAATAAATTCATCACCCAAACCAGCTTGTTGACTCTCATACCAATCATAGGCATCCCTGAGGTCGTCACGGACTTCTGGACGAAATACCAGTACATACTTCATGCTTGCTTTCTGACTGATGCTTTCATCTCTTCCCAGGTGAGGACGTTATCGGGATTATTATTATGACCCTCAATCCGCTGATCGAGTTCGTGTTTTTGCGCCTCGGTTAAATCAGGATACACCTGTTCCACTGCAATACTGTCCCAAATCGCTTGAACCAGAAGGATTCTATCCTCAACACTTAAATTTGTAATTTCATTTAGTGTAGCCGCGATATCCATACAGACAAGCTCCCGATTCAGATTGAGCGAGTAGTTCTAACAAGTTGTCATGGGTTCGGACTTGAAGCGTTAGTTTAGGCATACATAGTGATGACTCAAATACTAAGCGACCTAACTATATATTATAGGTCAACTTTCGGCACAACACTCTCCAGAGTAACGATATGGGTCAACTTTCTGCATATCACCCCGCTCTGTAACATAAAATACTAATTTGTCAATAGGTAGTAATATTTAATCTGCTTATACTTCCAGTTTTGGTCTGAAAATGGGCGATCAATAGAGCAGCAATTATTTTAGGTTGGGTTGACCCAAGGAAACCCAACAAAGAGTAACCTTTGGGGGGGTTGGGTTGCGCTTTTTCAAGCGAATTGAGCTATTTTCGCTCCAGTATTGTTTCGCTCAATCCAACCCCCGCGGCTTAGACTCACAGTTTCAATCCATGAGCATGGTGCGTTCCCCAAAATCGATCGCTGGATCGGTAGGACTTGCATTAGGGAACGCACCCTACAAGATTGCGATCGCAATACAAATAATTTTTTTAGCTTCAGAAATACCTTTTAGCAATCCGCTGCAGTGGGGTTGTTATACGCGACCTTCATTATGCGTCTCCAATAACTGGACTTCCCCGTTGACAAAAGGCCATAACCTGTGCTGTAGAAGGGATTAAGAGAATTTCCGCCGCCCCGTTACTGGGTACAAATCAGGGAAACTCCCAATAAATCTAACGCT
>NZ_SFBO01000215.1:0-4862 GCF_007095705.1 Microcystis sp. Msp_OC_L_20101000_S702 | reverse complement strand
AACCTTGCGTCTTCATCGGCCCGCGTCCTGTAGGGGCGAAGCATTCGGGCAATAACCTATCGGTGAAAACGTAGATTTTCTATCCGAATGCTTCGCCCGTACTTATTCAGCAAACCCTAAATAGGGTTTAACTATTTTGGACGTTGCCGATTTCAGAGCCAATGGGAGAGTCGGTGGTCGGTCAAAGAGACACGCTCTCACGCGGTAAACAGCCTAAACTTTGGCCAGTATTGGAGCGGGTGTAGGGGTTCCAAGTTCCTAACTCCCGGGAGGAAAGACCACAAAGATAAGAGCGCTCTAAATCGCTCAATACCCCGCAGAGCTGCGAACTGTAACTCGACTTTTTCAAGATAAGAGAATCGAGCAATTATTGGGAGAAGAAATAAAAACCGATTATATCATCATTGATATAATCGGGAGAGTCATGGATGACTTCAGAAGTGTTGAATGATAGCTTCATAAAGTAAAAAAGCGACTGTCATATCACATTCCAGTCACATCTATCTAACTTATAATTGCTATTGTCATGATGCTAAACTCCTTTGGGAGGATTGTCAAAACAATCTTAAGAAGTTTGAGAGGGTTAGGGATAGCTCTCCAGAAGATTTAGTGGGGGAATCAGTGGCCGGAAAGCTTCATACCCCTAATTCGGTTAAATTAAGTACCCAAGCAAAATTAATTACAGATCTAAGCCGTCTCCCGTCCTGACTAGGAAATTAATTTTGCACGACTACTTATTGTTTTTGTCGTAACTTTGAAGCGATTCCCAACAGTCCGAAACCTAGCAATCCTAATATCGCGGAAGGTTCGGGAATGGAAGCAGCGTCAAGGGTTATAAGATCGAAATTTGTCTGGGCATTGGATCCAGCCAGGGAGGTCAGACGAATTTCTAACGCCTGCCCTGGAGTAACGCTGATACCACTGGTATAGCTAGCGGTGACAGCTTGGAAGGTTCCGTCAACGGGAGTAACACTACTGTTAGAGGCTAGAAGGGTACCTCCGGCGTAAAGTTGGATATTGTAGCCCGGAAAGTTAAGACCAAGTCTGTTTCCGACAAACGCGCCCAAAGTATATACCGTGTTCGCTTGCAAAGTTGCGGAAAGTGTCTGGGAGATAGTTCCCCCGTTACTCCAGGCTACTTGATTTCCATTAGGAAGAGTCGGTGATAGACCGTACCAAGAATTACCAGAACTCTGACCTATGGTTGGATTAGCAAATCCCTGCTGCCCCCCTGTGAACGTCCAGCCCCCGACGGAACCTGTACTAGAGATAAACCCCGTTGGGTTAGTGACGATCGGGGTTTCAAAGCTGTTATTCGCTACGGTAAGAAGTGCAGCCTTAACTTGCCCCTGCGGAACAATCACCAAAAAAGAAGATGCGATCGCTATCTTGAATAGTCCTAGCTTATTGCTGCCAGCAAAAGACATTAATTTCGCTAATATTTTTTGAGTCATAATGTTGACACTCCAAAGGAAAAATCGGAAATTACTCTCGGCTCATCATAGCAACACCTCAAACTTTTAGCAACACCAAACAGTAGGGTGAGAGCATCTCAAAAGCTATTGACAATTGGCCAATTTTGTGATCCGCTTGCTGTGTGGGCATTTCAGGTGATACCAGTCAATCAGAGTAGTCACGAAATCTTCACATTTGGTCAATTTTTGCTTAACAATTGAGATGGCCAATTTTCCTCAAATATGCCTGAATCGCTCTCTGGGTAAGCAACTCAGATAAAGTTCATTTTGTTAAGGACTGTTAAGATGCGCTTACCCTGCACCCAACAATGATTGATAAGAGTCAATTTTGACTTTCTGTCTAATCTGCCTTTCTTTCTTGTTGTGACTCGCTTATAAGTTTTTGGGGATGTCTATTGATTGACCATAGAAATACTTAAGAATACTAATAGATTGAACGTTTAGGCTCCACACCCATGAGATTATACTAGAAACAAGCCATAGCCTGTGAAGAATAATGTTCCAAGAACTCGAAGCCATATTTGATGGGACAGTGCTTGAACCTGATGTTCCCTTAGAGCTAACGGTGGGTACGAGGGTAGGAATTCTTGTGGAGAGCGCATTGCCCAATCAAGTCAAACCGCCTAAAACATTTCTTAAAACTGCCCGGTTTCTAAAATTGTAGGGTGAACCTGATTAGTCGGAGAAAATTGACCAATATTTGTCTGGGGAGTTACCAACTAATGCTTACTTCTCTTAATCGCATTTTCTCGCCTATAGTATCTGGCGTTTTGCTTACCATAATTATCTCCAGTTGTCAAGGTGCAAATGTATTAACTTCGGCGAATAATTCCCAGACCAATCAATGGCAAAAAGTGACCGTAATCGAGGGTTTAGAGCATCCTTGGTCGATGGTTTGGCTACCTAACGGGGAAATCCTGATCACAGAGCGTCCAGGTCGTTTAAGGGTGGTTAGAGAGGGCAAATTGAACCCAAAAGCCATCGCTGGAGTCCCCGAAGTTTTTGCCGTCGGACAAGGAGGACTGCTGGATGTGGCAATTCATCCCCAATTTGCCCAAAATCGCTGGATTTATCTAACTTATGCCCACGGAGACCAGGAGGCTAATCGTACCCGCGTCGCTCGTGCGGTTTATGATGGTACAAGTTTGCGAGATCTGCGGGTTATTTTTGAAGTTTCCCAGACAAAAACCGGCTCTCAACACTTCGGTTCGCGGTTATTATGGCTACCAGATGGCACTTTATTGGTAGCAATTGGGGACGGGGGTAATCCTCCCCTACAATTAGCGGGAGATTTAATTAGAAAACAGGCACAAAATCGGCAAAGTCATTTAGGTAAAATTATCCGCATCAATGACGATGGTTCTATCCCGAAAGATAATCCTTTTGCGGGTTCTAAAATTTGGAGTTATGGTCATCGGAATATTCAAGGAATCAGCTTTGATCCGATGACTAAAAGAGTCTGGGCAACCGAACACGGAGCGAAAGGAGGGGATGAATTAAATTTAATTGAAAAAGGTAAAAATTACGGTTGGCCAGTGGTTTCTGCCAGTCAAGAGTACGGCACTAATAACCCAGTTTCCCGCGAAGAATCTCGACTAGGTCTGATCGATCCGAAAACAATTTGGACACCTGCGATCGCTCCTTCGGGATTGGTCTTTTATACCGGTAATCGCTTTCCTAATTGGCAGGGAAATTTATTCGCCGGTGGCTTAGTTTCCAGAGATATTCGCCGTCTGGAAGTGGATAAATCGGGTGAAATTATCAATCAAGAAGCGATTCCCATCGGTCAGAGGGTGCGGGATGTGCGTCAAAGTCCTGACGGATTTTTATATCTGCTCACCGATGAAGGGAACGGCCAATTAATTCGCCTTGAACCGCCATCTAATTTGTAAAAGTTCACAGAAATTATTATGGAAACCTTGAAGATTTTTTAGCGACTTCTAGTATAGTTATGTTTGTACGGGAGTAAGCACTCGATTTATGAAGAAGATTTTACAGTTAGTGGGACTAGGTTGTATATTACCTATGTTCCTTGCCAGTGCGAGTTTAGCGGAAACAGTGGTGGAAAAAGTGGCTCGCACGGGATTTTTGACCGTAGGAACCCGTTTTGATGCGATTCCCTACTCCTACGTCAATGATAAGGGGGAATTAGTCGGCTATTCTATGGATGTGTTGGAACGAATTAGAAAACGATTGGAAACTCGTCTCGGTCGTCCCGTCACCCTGCAAATGATTGAAGCTAACCAACCCGGAGAGAAAATTAATCTCATTCGTAGCGGGGACATCGATATCGCTTGTAGTACGGCTTTTACTTGGGAAAGGGCGAAAGTTGTCGATTTTTCCATCAGTTACAGCATTTCTGGGATTAGGATTTTAGCCAAAAAAGGTAGCAATCTCTCCACTCCTCAATCCCTAATCGGTAAACGCATCGCCTTGGTTCCCACTTCTGCGGCCGTGGATGTGATTAAATTAGTACAACCGCAAGCGACAATTGTTACCACCTACAGCACCGTAGAAGAAGCGATCGAAGCTTTAAAAACCGGTAAAATTGACGCCATAGCGGGGGATAGCATTTCTTTAGCGGGAACAATCCTCAGAGATAACCCTAAAATCTACGAAATCGTCCCCGAAGAAGCTCTAGCTAATTTTGGCATTGCTTGCATGGTTCCCGAAAATAACTCTACTTTTTTGGATGATGTCAACTATGCCATTGTTAAAATGATGCAGGATTACATCACCAATGATACGGCCACCGTTAGTCAAATCGATCGCTGGTTCGGTAGTCAAGGCCTGGTTCCCATCCCCCCAGAATTATTAAAGGGGTTTTTTGCCTTCAAAGTTATCGAACACGCCCAAATTAATCCCCAAGAAGCCAAATAGGAGCATAAATTCAGGTGAATATCAGCAATAAAACTGGTTTAGTCGGCTTTCTTCTCGCTTTATCTGCCTTCGGTCTGACTAGCACTGCTCAGGCCGCCTCAGACGAGGCTAATCCCATTGAAGCGCGTTTAAGTCGTCTATCTAGCGCTGTACGCGAACGGGTTAACCAACTGCCGGAAGGTACTGCCGATCCTAGTTTACAAGCTTTAGGCTGGGGAGATGGTGGCAATCGCGGTTGGGGGAATAGTCGTGTCGGTGGTTGGGTAGATGGTCGCGGTGGTAGTTTTGTTAATGCGCGGCCCTGGGGCAATGGTTGGTCTGACCGTGGTGGTTTCTTTAATTCCCGACCGCGCTGGGGTAATGGTGGCGGTTTCTTAAATCGTCGGTAAGTAGCGACTGTCTTGATTGTCAAGGGGTAACTCAAAAAACAATCAAGGAGTTGCTGTCGAACCTAAAATCTCAAGCCAGAAAAAAGCGCAGCAAAAACTAAGTCGCTCAGGTTAAACC
>NZ_SFBO01000214.1:0-6501 GCF_007095705.1 Microcystis sp. Msp_OC_L_20101000_S702 | reverse complement strand
ACTAGAATAATAAAGGAGAACCATTGCCGAAAAACGAGAGCGCTATGCCAGAAGAAACCATTTGGATTATCACCGCAGAAGATACCCCCGTCACCCCCGATAAAGATGCGAAAGGAAACGACACCTATGACAATCCCTGGGACACGAGGAAAATTATCACCGAAGCTGCGACTCGCGGCGTAAAAGTGAGCATAGAGAAGCTAGAGACAGAACTCTCCCATTTTCTCCAGCTTATCGGCAAAGTCTTCAATCAAGCACAGAAACAGGTCAACCAACAAACCGGTTTTAAACTCGATGAAGTAGAGCTTTGCGTAGAGATTACCGGAGAAGGTGAAGTAAAATTGTTAGGGACGGGGATTAAGACTGGCACCAAAGGCGGATTAACCTTAAAATTCAAGCGAGACGAGAAAAATACACCGACTGCAGACTAATGGCGAACTGGGGATTATTTATCGGGATAAATCAATACAAACGCTTGAAACCGCTCAAATGTGCCAAGCAGGACGCGGTAGAGATGGCGCGTTATTGTCGTGACGAAATTAATTTTGACGAAGTTTTCCTGTTTACCGATGAGTCTGACCCAATAACCGCGCCGAATGGTTCCCAACAGGAGACGAAACCGACGTACACAAACCTAATGGCTTTCCTGCAAGACTTTTTCGAGTCGCAACGCTTAGAAACCGGCGATAATTTCTGGTTTTTCTTCAGTGGTCACGGATTACGCCATCAGGGACAGGATTATCTCGTTCCCAGCGAGGGACACCCAACCTTAATCGAACAGACGACCATTTCCCTCAATTACGTTACCCAACGTTTACGGAGATGCGGTGCAGATAATATCATTCTCTTTCTCGATGCCTGTCGCAACGAGAACGACTTTAGCAATAAATCCGTAGGCTGGCAAAAGCAACAGGGAGTGATAACCATCGCTTCCTGTAGTCCGACGGAGGAATCCTACGAAATTCCCGAACTACAACAGGGTTCCTTTACCTATTCACTTCTAGAGGCTTTACGAATCCAAGGAGAAAATAACTGCGCTACAGTAGAAAGACTCTGTAATCGTCTCCGCGAAAGGATTCCAGAAATCAACCGACAATACAACAAACCCCCGCAAACCCTCCATTCTATTGTCGAACCGCATTATAAAAATCATCTGATTCTGTTACCGAAACAGGCAAAGACTCCCGATATAGAGTTATTGCGAGTGGAAGCTTTAGAGTTGGAAGTGGAGGGAAAGCTAGAGGAAGCGCGACAGTTGATGAGACGAGTTCTGGCTTTGGATACAACCAGACCTAAATACTGGCAAGATTACGACAGAATTAATCGAAAATTAACACAACAACCCGTCCCACCTTCCCCTAAAACGGAACCGATAAATGGCGAGTCGGCGAAAACGATAACAGAAACCCCGAAACCCGCAGCACCGCCAGAAATCGAACTAAAAAGCGAGAAAGGAATCGATTACAGGAAGCTACGGGATTTACTGGAACAACAGCAATGGAAGAAAGCGGACGAGGAAACAAGAGTCGTGATGCTACAGGTAGCCAATCGCAGGTCAGAAGGATGGCTACGGGTAGAAGATATCGATAATTTCTCCTGCGAGGATTTGCGAACCATTGACCAATTATGGGTTAAATATAGTAGCGGTCGTTTTGGTTTTTCCGTGCAGGCGAAAATCTACCGCGAACTCGGTGGGACGCGGGAGTATAATGAAAGAGTTTGGAACGCTTTCGGAGATAGGGTAGGCTGGCGAGTGAATAATAGCTGGATATACAGGGGAAGGGATGTTACTTTTGACCTAAAAGCACCCCATGGACACCTCCCTGGGTGGGGATTGGGTGATTGGGAGATTTGGGGGGATTTGGGGGTATTATGGAGATTTTGGAGATTTGGTGAGGGGATTAAGGGCACTTGGGGATTCTCTTCTCTCGCGTCGAGACTTGTAAAATGTAACATATAAAGGTAACAGCCAATTTTTAAGAATTGTATCGGAGGGAAAACCAAATGCTAGAAATTAACAAAAGCTATGTATTAGACAAAGATCAAAAGCCGATTGCCGTTCAAATTCCCATTGCTGAATTTGAAAAAATCGAAGAAATCCTAGAGGATTACGGACTAGGAAAACTCATCGAAGAAGTTGAAAATGATCAAATCTTAGACAAAGAAAAAGCCTTACAATATTTAGAATTGCTTAAAAATAAAAATGTGGAAGGTTGAATACAACAAGAGATTTTTAAAAGAATTAGCCTCTTTGCCAAAAGACATACAATCTCGTATTGAGTTGATCGTATTTTCCGAGTTAGAAACCGATAATGCTTTTGAATTAGGCTATCTGGATAAAATGAAAGGACATAAAGATAAATATAAAATTAGAGTTGCAGATTATAGGATTGGCCTGACTATTGATAAACCCAATCAAACCATCATCTGTCAACGAGTCGCACATCGTAGAGAAATTTACAAAACTTTTCCTTGATAGAAAAATACCGCTATCTTTATCTGTCAATTGCTTTCTAATCATTTTAATCGATGAACAGGGAAATTGGAACTTTGAATTATGAAAAAATCACCTTCGGAAATGACTAACGCAGAACTCCGTCAGTATCTTTCGGAACATCGAAACGAAGAAGCTATTTTTAGTGAAGCACTAGAAGTATTATTAAGCCGAAAAAAAGACGGGTTTAACTATCCCGCACCTCAAACGATGTCCTATAAAGAAATAGAAACGATTTTCAAGGAAAAATTAAATCAAATAATTGAGGAATAGAAATCGTGCGTTATGCGATTATTATCGAAAAATTGCGATCGCCGATTTTGTAGGGTGCTTTAACGTAGTGTAACGCACCGCTAACTTTAATCATCGTGGGTTATCAATCAAGATAGATTATGATCTGAAATAGCAAACAGTACAAACCCTTGAATTTCCCATGACATTGACAACTGAGGATACTCAAGACAACCAACAACAGATACTCACTGAGTTACGAGAATTAAAAAAGTAACTTGAGCAATTTAACTAAAAATTCGATAACTATCAAAAAGCTACACAATGGGTAGTTCAGTTAGCATTTAGCTTAATTGCAGCCGCTACTGTAACTGTGATTGTCTCAACTGTGCTAGGTAATACTAAATCCGTTGAGTATAGGCTACATATCAGGATAGGCAAGAGGAGGAATAAATAATCAGTCTTTAATAACCGGATTTAGTAAGTACCTAAGCAAAATTAATTATGCAAGAACTCTAGTAATCAGTGGACATCTTCAATAATTAAGATTTTAGCTTGGTTGAGAGTTTGAACATTTGTACTAAAATTTCCAAGACGCAGTTTAAATCCCTGACAGCTTATAAACTTGAAACTTTAGCCGCTTAAATCGCACCATTGAGGGGAAATCCCCCTTAACTAGGTACGGTAAGCCCCTAGGAGCCGACGAACTGGTCAATCTAGAATAATCTCTAGAGTATAAAAGTAATCTCTTATAGAAAATGCAGCCAACCAATCCACAACAATTTACAGAAAAAGCTTGGGAGGCAATCGTCAAAACGCCGGACATTGCCAAACAGAACAGCCAGCAACAAATCGAAAGCGAACATCTAATGAAAGCCCTTCTTGAACAGGAGGGATTAGCGGGCAGTGTCTTTAGTAAAGCTAATATTAGTCTAGCCCGTTTGCGGGATCGAACCGATGACTTTATCCGTCGTCAACCGAAAATCTCTAACCCCGGCGACTCGATTTATTTAGGTCGTAGTTTAGATAGTTTACTCGATCGAGCAGAAAATTATCGCCGAGAATTTGGAGATGACTTTATCTCGATCGAGCATTTAATTTTAGGTTACGCTAAAGATGATCGCTTCGGGAAAAATATTTTTCAAGAATTCGGACTTACTGAAAACAAACTCAAAGAAATTATTCAACAAGTCAGAGGTAGTCAAAAAGTGACCGATCAGAATCCAGAAGGCAAATACGAAGCCCTAGAAAAATACGGACGGGATCTAACCCAATTGGCACGGGAAGGTAAATTAGACCCAGTAATTGGACGGGATGACGAAATCCGTCGCACGATTCAAATTCTCTCGCGTCGGACTAAAAATAACCCAGTTTTAATCGGGGAACCGGGAGTAGGAAAAACCGCCATTGTCGAAGGATTAGCCCAGCGGATTATTAACCGTGATGTACCAGAATCTCTTTTAGATCGGACTCTCATTTCTCTTGATTTAGGCGGCTTAATTGCGGGAGCAAAATATCGCGGAGAGTTTGAGGAAAGATTAAAAGCTGTCCTCAAGGAAGTCACCGATTCCCAAGGCAATATCATCATGTTTATTGACGAAATTCATACCGTTGTCGGTGCGGGAGCCACTCAAGGGGCAATGGATGCGGGCAATTTATTAAAACCAATGTTAGCCCGGGGTGAATTGCGTTGTATTGGGGCCACTACCCTCGATGAATACCGCAAATATATCGAAAAAGATGCGGCGTTAGAAAGACGCTTCCAAGAGGTTTTAGTAGATGAACCAAATGTGGTCGATACTATTTCGATTCTTCGCGGTCTTAAAGAACGTTATGAGGTGCATCATGGCGTAAAAATTGCTGATAATGCTTTAGTAGCAGCGGCACTGCTTTCTAATCGTTATATTAGCGATCGCTTTTTGCCCGATAAGGCCATTGATTTAGTTGATGAAGCGGCGGCCAAATTGAAAATGGAAATCACTTCTAAACCGGAAGAACTCGATGAAATTGATCGCAAAATTCTCCAGTTAGAAATGGAAAGACTTTCCCTACAACGGGAGTACGATCCAGCTTCGCGAGAACGGTTAGAAAAGTTAGAAAAAGAACTGGCTAACCTCAAGGAAGAACAATCGGGATTAAATGCCCAATGGCAAGGAGAAAAAGAGATTATCGATAGAGTTCGTGGAGTTAAAGAAGCGATCGAACAAGTTAATCTAGAAATTCAACAGGCCGAACGAGATTATGACTATAATCGTGCCGCCGAATTAAAGTTCGGAAAATTAACCGATCTGCAGCGGCAAATGTCCGCCCTAGAAACCCAATTGGCCGACAAACAAACCACTGGTAAAAGTTTATTAAGGGAAGAAGTTCTCGAATCGGATATCGCCGAAATTATCTCGAAATGGACGGGAATTCCTCTCAATAAATTAATCGAATCGGAAAAAGAAAAACTCCTCAATCTGGAAGACGAATTACACGAAAGTGTCATCGGTCAAGAGGAAGCAGTCACAGCCGTAGCCGAAGCGATTCAACGTTCCCGCGCTGGTTTATCAGATCCCAACCGTCCCACGGCCAGCTTTATTTTTCTCGGTCCGACGGGTGTTGGTAAGACAGAATTAGCGAAAGCTCTAGCACGCAATCTCTTTGACACGGAAGAGGCTCTAGTTCGCATCGATATGTCGGAATACATGGAAAAACACAGCGTTTCCCGTCTCATGGGTGCGCCTCCGGGATACGTCGGCTACGATGAAGGAGGCCAATTAACCGAGGCAATCCGGCGTCGTCCCTACTCTGTCATCCTCTTTGATGAGATTGAAAAAGCCCATCCCGACGTTTTTAACGTTATGTTACAAATCCTTGACGATGGGCGCTTAACCGACTCTCAAGGTCATCTAGTTGATTTCAAAAATACCATCATTATTATGACCAGTAATATCGGTTCTCAATACATTTTAGACGTGGCTGGTGATGAGTCTCGTTACGAGGAAATGCAGGCACGAGTGATGGAAGCAATGCGGAATAGTTTCCGTCCCGAATTCCTCAATCGTATCGATGAAACGATCATTTTCCATAGTTTACAAAAAGCGCAACTGCGATCGATTGTCAAACTACAGACAGCCAATCTCAGCGATCGCTTGATGGAACAAAAATTAGCCCTGAAACTTGCCGATATTGCCCTCGATTATCTAGCAGAAATTGGTTACGATCCAGTGTACGGTGCGCGACCCCTAAAACGGGCAGTACAAAGATATGTGGAAACTCCGATCGCTAAGGCAATTCTGCGCGGCGAATTTAAAGGGGGAGACACGATTTTTGTCGATGTGGCCGATGAAAGATTGACCTTTAAACGGTTAGCTTCCCCGGTAGTAACTGCTTAATTAAGTAGGGTTGGCTGAAAATTACTAGAAGCCTTACTAGAAAACGGTTTTGGGACTTTTTTAGTCAAAAAAGTCCCAGAGACAAACGTTGAGAAATCGATCCGAGGGACTTTAAAACCTTGCACTTTCCGGAGGCGAACGCAAAGCGCTCGCCAGATGAAATTGAGAAACTAAGCCACGAAACTACCATTTTGCCAACTGTGTGGCTCCTAAATTCCCCCTGGGGACTTTTTCAGCAAACCCTAGATCGTGATATTGGCCTCTTTCAGTTTACAGGCAGCGATCATCGGAAATTTTGGGTCTGAAACCCCGCCGTTCTAGGTTGGCTTTACGTTAGAATTAAAAGGCCAGTCTCGAAAACCAAGTGGACGGCGCAGCACCTTGAAAACTCGGCTTAGG
>NZ_SFBO01000213.1:0-12036 GCF_007095705.1 Microcystis sp. Msp_OC_L_20101000_S702 | reverse complement strand
CCGGAGAGATAATTTCGATGACTAATTCCGGGGGAACGGGACAAGCTTCATCGGTGAGGGGAATATCTCCTAACCTTTCCGGGGAAATGTAGAGAAGATCGGGAACGGGACACCAATCTCGATCGTTTTTGCTTAGAATAATTGCCCATTCGATTCCCACTTCTCCCCGTCCTTGATTCCAGCGATCGAGTATAGAAGATAAAGCCAGAGTTAAACGAGAATGAAAGAATTTCGGTGACATTTTTGGGATCGCTTCTCCATCGACTAATTCATAGGTAATATCGCCATCGGGAGCGGTTAGCGAGAGAAATTCTGGTAAAGTGAGGGATTTAGAAGATATAAGAGTCATGGTCAATTTTCAACCGAAGCGATAGGACAATCGAGCGGGAATTTTCAGATCGGGGCGATCGCTTATTTGGTAATATTCCCCGCGCATTCTCACATTACGGATTAAACTAACGGGAGGCATATTAATCACATCGTAGCCAATCACCTGATGGGTAAACATAACATCGAGAGGATTTAAAGGATAGGGATAAATAAATAAATCCTCTTTTTGTTTTGATAGGGAAAGTTCTGTCAGTTTTACTTCCGCTTTACTCATCCATTTTCCCAAACGAATCCATTTAGGAAGTTGTAGGGGGTGATGGGAAATGATAAAACATTCAAAAACACTTTCGGGAGCGATTTCTTTAGCTCTGCCAAAACTAGGAATATTTTTCTGGGTTTTTTCCATCTCCACATGATAGTTATTATTGGCATATTTCCAAGTATTGAGAACCGCCGTATGAGCGATCGCCCGTGCGGGAGTGACATAAATTTTCTCTTCGTTCAGAGGATTTAAATGTTCTTGGTACTGTGGAATCTGTTCGGAACAGAAGTAACGATAACTATCGCTATTTACCAATCCCAAAGCATAACAGAGCGCGTAATTATGAATTACGGGTTCGCTTTCGTAGAGTCTGCCGATTTCACGGGTTGCGTAATAAAGACTATCGTGCAGTTCTAATTGACAGGAATAAATATGTACCATAACTCTTTAAAAATTGCGAGGATCTAGGGTGAGAAATTACTCACCCTACTGAAATTTACGGTTTTTGAGCGGCTGGTTTTTTCTCGGCGATATGTTTCTTAGCGTAGTCTTTCGCTTCTTTATCCGCTTGGTTTAAGAGCGATAAAATTCCTGCTTCCGTACCCGTGAGAGTTTTCACCTCAGTTAATAAAGGTTGAAAATTTTCCCCGATAAAATCGGTATGAACGATAAATTCTTCCGCCATTAATGCTTGTATTGCTTCGGTGGCTTTTTCCATAACTAAATCCTCATCTAAGGGATCGATCGATTGTAATACCTCATCGGGAAGGCGATCATATATTGCCTGTGTCCAGCGCAAATTACTAACAATTTCCCCATCAGCAAAAATAACACCGATAAGCTCATTTCTTACCCGTCCCGTCCGGGTGGTTTGTGCGCCGTAGTGACGGGTACGCAGGATGTTATTAAAAACATAGAGAAAACTTGCTTCTGTCGGATCTTTGAGCGTGACAATACTAGGGAAAAACACCTGCGGACGGATGTGATCCTGCTGGTTAATCCTGCTAGTCACTTCTCCTACTTTTGTGTCATTTTCTCCCTTTGATGCCATGGTACCATTTTCGTAGGGAGCGTTTAAAGTAAAACTTTCATGGGATTCATCAAAGGGTGTGATCGAAAAAGCCGTATCTACTACTACTTTCGATTTTTCTGAACCCGAATCACCGATGGCAAAACCATAAATAATACAGTCGGGGTTATTCATGGCAAATTTTACATTGTACTCACATTCTTCGGCGGTAATTAATTTGTAGTTTCTGAGTAATTCTCGACCGACTAAACGTTCTGGAGTTGACTGTTTCCGTTTAAACATCGATAAACGACTAATCGTTTTTTTGCTATCAATTCCCGCACGAACACGAGCTTTATTTAGGTCTCCATCTGTTTGAAATAAAGGATAAGATTCTGTGACTCGAATAGTCAAAAAGTGAACGTATTTTCCCATCGGTTTGTAGGGAATCTCGCTATGAAATAATTTAGCGTCAACAGATTTAAGAAAGGTCATAAGTTTGCTCCTAATATAGAAAAAGTGGACATTTGGATAACAGTTAAAGCTTTTACTCTTCCTCCTCGGAAGAAGAATTTGAAGTATCGAGAGGTTGAACTTGTCTTTGGCGACGTTCTTTATCCATTTCTAAACGATAGAGAAATTCGCAGGTATCCCGGATAATATTTAGTTGACGACCTGCTAATCTGGCTCGATCACTTTCAAAAGACTCCTCGAAAACATTTTTGACAAAGTATTTAGCAAAATCCAAGATTTTTTCTCGCTCTTGATCTCGCTCTTTGATAACGTATCGACCTTCTGCTGTTTGAGAGCGTACTCGATCCATTAGTTTAAATAATCGTGCCGCTACCAAAGAAGTCAAATCATCGCTTATAGCGTTATCCGCTTTAAGAATAACATCCGCCGCTTCATCAATAGGTTTAAGAATAGCATTGGCTTTAATGGGCTTTCCTTTACTAGATTTAGCTCGATAGAATTGACGATACAATTCGGTTAAGTTTTTAGGGTGATTTAAGGGCGATTCTGCTGTCATATCGATAGTTAAATTGGTTCGGTTGGCTTGTACATAGGGATCGAAACAAGGATAAAAATCGTAGAGATACAGAGCGATTCGATTAGCGCTCGGTATATCGGCATCTTTGCCCCGTTTCCACTGTTTAAGGTAATGAAAAACATAGAGAGGACTGGTTTCTAAATTGATAGCGAGTTCCGTTAATTTGCCCCAATTGGGGTCATAACCCGTCTTACCCTGCTTCGAGTTCACGTCCAAATGAATAGAATAGGCTGCGGTTAGGGTATTTAAGGGGGCGGAATATTTTTTTCCGTCATTATCTTGCCATGGGTTCAAGACGCGATCGAGACGGAATCGATCGCATCGGGTTAAGGACCGGATCGCTTGGGGCGCACTGTCGAGAAATACCGTCTCTTCAAATTCCGCACCGTCGCGATAGGGAGGAATAGGAGACTCAGAAACCACCGTTTTGACATCTAGAATCATCGGGAAAGCTAATCCTAACCATGCCGGCATAACCCAGGATTCCGTATCGGTGGGATTGCGGCCCGGAGGTAGGGCCATAAAATAAAAGGTTAGGGGTTTATCTTCGGGATAGGATAGTTTAAAAGTGCGGTCTTTTTTGCCATCTTCCTCCTCGTTAATTCTTTCCTTTTTCTGCCTTAATTTTTCATCGATCAGGAAACTATCAACACTCTGATAACGGGTTCGATCGAAGTTAGCGACCAGATTCTTATCAACAAAGTGCAACTTTACCGAGCTATCAAAACGAGTTTGAGCGATGTTAGCGTAGGCTTTTTGTAAAAAACTATTGGTTTCGGGAGTAAAATAATAGGTCGGGTAAAAGTACAGATAGCGATATTTGCCGTCCTCGAAACGTTTTCCTACCGCTTGGGTTTGATTCATAAGAATCTGACGCAACATCATTTCCGTTCCCGCGATACTGGAAATGTTTCGTTTGGCGTTCGAGCCTGCCAGCATTTGTTTATTGGTATAGACTTGGGGAGTAAAAAGAACCGCCGATTCCATCTGTTCGCTGACACTATAGGGAGAATGGGAGATCGAACAGAGAAGTTGACGGCCGCGACCTTGTTTTTTAGCGGCGTTGTAGTGGTTTAATTCTTTCTGGAAGGTTTCGATCGAGTGGGCCAATTCCCGACCGGGTAACTGCACCACTTGATTAACCCACTCTCGCAAATCCTCCCAACCATCGGGTAAGTTATATCCCGCAACTATGGCGGCGATTTTTGCGGCGAGAAAAGCGATTAAATCTTCTGCAACCGGTCTAATATCCTCGATTCCGGGATGCTGTTTCAGGTATCGCGCCGCTAGATAATACCATTCGTAGGGAACCCCTCCCGTATTGCCTTTCAGTTTGAGTTCTTTTAACGATTCATTAATACGCTTGATCGCTCGAATTTGTGGCAGATAATTTTCTAGATTCCAATAATGCGCGATCTCGCTAATTAAATCTAAATCCGGCGGTGCGGGTAAGTTTTTCTGCAATTTTCGCGCCTGTTCGATTTTTTCCAGGCGATCGCCCCAGATTTTCCTCGTCACCACGTCCCCGAATTCCGCTAGGCGATCGATGCGGATATCATCTTCACAATGAAAATCGTAATCCGTCGGTAAAACGCCCTGTTGTTGAAATTTAATCAGGTTTTCGCCGCGACTTCCGGCCACGGACGCTTTATTATCACCGAGGATGCGAAGGGTGGCGTTGAGGGCAGCGCGCATTAACCCAGCATCGTCGAAAAATTGGCTGTAGTAATCTGCGTATTTCATCCCCTTGCCATCTCGGCCGAATCCCGTTTGTTTACGCTGTAATTCGCCGCTACAGAGGGATTTAATGGTGTCCACCACTCGATTCGGTAAGGTTTCTAGGGACACTTCTGGCGCGTTTTTGGGGGCGATATAGACAACTCCCGTAGGCAGGTAAAGTAAAGGCTGATAGTCTAGTTCTTGATGCGCTTCCATCACCGCGTTATTAAGTACGTTCGTCAGTACCCCTCGGTTTTCGGCGATGCTGTGGTAAGTGAATTTTAGTTCCCCATCGCTGAGGCTGTATAAAAGGTCTTGTAACGAGGCTTTTTCCGCATCGTGGGGGTGTTTAATAATGGAAGCCAAGCGATCGGCTAGACAGGCAAGATCGGTTAAACTTTCGAGAGCGCTATTGTTTAAGCGAGTATTTAACCCATCTTCCGAGGTATTTCGATCGGTATCATTCCGACGCTGGGCATTTTTAGCGATATATATCAAATCATCAAGATATTCAGTCCATTTTTCTGGTTGATCGGAAAATAAAAAGCGATCTAATCCTAATTCGGGAACCAATACTTGAAAAATCTCTCGATGTTCCTCTCGTGATAGTTTGCGGATATCTCGATCGAAGTCCTCGTTAATCTCGATATATTTCGCCGGCATCCCGGGAAAAAGCGAGTAGCGGAATTTCTCGAAATCGTGGAGAATAAACCCCGCGATCGCCAACCTGCGCTCGCATTCCTTTACTACCCGTCGAACGGTAGTATTGAGTTTTTCTAGTCGTTTTTCGATGAGATTGGCGGGAAATAATCCATTAAGTAAATGAGTATTGAGAGATTGATCGCCCGCGTTATCCCGTCGAACTTTGCTTTTTCCCTCTAATTCCCGACGGCGATCGATTTCCTCGAAGAAATTTCCTCCTTTTGCCGTGACACCGATCGCTAATCGGAGTAAATTGGGTAATACCATTTCGGCAAAATCTGCCATAACTCGATCGTCGGGGTTTTCCGCTCGAATCGCCTCCCGTAGGAGTTTTAGGGTTAGCAGTTGGCGAACAGTTTCGACTCGGCGATCGCTTACTGATTCAGTAATCCCCAAATCTTCGCCAGAAAGAGATTCTAAATCAATATCCTCGAACTCAAAATCCAGATCTTTATCTTCAATTTTTGTAGTGTTATCGAATAGATTTAACTGTCCCGTTTCCTCTAATTTTTTTTGTTTTTTAGGCATCTTTCACCTCTAGAGAGTCTAAATAGTCGGTAATTTGTTTGAGATAAAGCGGAAATTGAGATAAAGCGATCGGAATCGCCTTAAAAACAAGTTCATTATCGATCGCCTCGTATTGATGCACTAAACGATTTCCCATTCCTGATGATTTCGCCCCCCCGTAATCGATTAAGATATTTGATCATCAAACGAATTCTAACGGTGACTATCTCCCTTTCCATCGTTTAAACTCCCCATTGTTTGAGCCAAAGATCGATACTGTCTTTTTGAATCTTTCGGAATTTAGCGGTATCGGCGTACTCTTTCCAAGCGCGTACACGAAATTTTAAAAAGTCTCCCGTATTTTTTTCATAGATAAGTTTTCCATCTCGTGCGACTTGATACTTCATTAATGGAGAACAGCGATCGAGTTCAATTAGATCGATCAAATCACGGTTTATCTCAAACAATTCACTCAAGATAGAGAGAGAAGTTAAGTAATCATTACTGATTTCCTTAATATGTGTTTGTCTGTTTGTTTCATCGTGTGAAATTGCCAAATCCCAATCGCTATCAGGTCTATGCTCTCCACGCGCTCTAGAACCGAAGAGAATTAATAGTTTTAAATTCGGTAGTTTTTCCACAGTCGTGGTTATTCTATTGACTGTATTGATAATTTTCAATTCTTTCGTATTTCTAACCATTTTCTGCCTCCAAGAAATCTAGATATTGAACGATCGAGCGTTGGTAGCGAGGATAATCTCGTAAAATATTAGCGATCGAGGAATGAATGATATCGGGATCAATTTTCTTGTATAGGTGTACGAGTAAGTTCCTTAATTTAATAGACTCGGCCAGTTGAACGGCTAGGTGTTCTTCTAAGATTCCCAGTTCTACGATCTGAAATAATGCGTCGCGAGCATTATTCGGAGACTCGATATCTAAACATTTTAAAATCTGGTAATTGATATCGATGCCAGTTTGAACGATAAGCTGAATTAACCTTTCTATGGCTAATTGACGTTCTCTTAATGTACGATAATCCTCTAAGGTGATCGAACCGTACTCGCTAAGTTCGGCGAGGTATTGATTCATGAGGTTTAATTCGTCTATCGTGATCAGAGGTTGAATAGCATTTACACTCCTTTTTCTCGTAGAGAAATCTCTAGATTATTCCGTAATTGACGGTATAACGCTTTCGATTCTTCAGGATTCATGAGAAATTTTTCTTTAAATCCCTCGAATAGTCCCGTTTCCCGTTCGTATAGAAGTTGACCATCCCGCGCGACATAATGAGCGAGGATCGGCGAACATTCTTTTAAATCAATCACATCAATTTTGTCCTCGGGAATCTCTAAAGCTTGTTCGAGTAGTGTATAAATTTTCAATAGACTCGAAATATCCTTTTGATCGCTTCTTTCCTCGTATAAAACAGCGAAATCCCAATCGCTATCAGGTTTATGCTCTCCACGCGCTCTAGAACCGAAGAGAATTAATAGTTTTAAATTCGGTAGTTTTTCGACAATAGCCGTAATTTTTTCTACTAGCCTATTCATATTTAGCCCCTATCAAAAAAAATGGCAAGAATCCGATGGATATATCGATCGATGTCCCTAGCGTCTGTCTATGTCTATTATCAAACGCGGAGGAAGCAAAGAGCAACTAAATCCCAGAAAAAGTGTCCGTACACTTTGACTCCCTCATCTCCTTTTGACTCTTATTAAAAAAAGGGACTTCATCAACTATTTTCGATTTGTTGTTAGAGTCCCTAGTCGCTGTGTCAATCTCAGACGGTTGAAGTTTTATTCAATGACGAGAAGCTTTCCAAGCCACTTGATATATGAGCGTACTTCGGATGATTGAACAACCTCAGCCTTGGCAAAGCCTTGAATAGTTCGGAAATCACACTCTAGCTTTTCAAATGCCTCCTTTACCTTCGGACTACGAACTTTCTTCTTCATGTCCATGAAAGGTAAAATATTAGTTTGGAGAGCATCGGAAGAGACGGTTATCTTTGGAGTCCGAGTTTTCCTTGTCTCCTTAACGCAAGGCTTATTCTGAAATAAAGGTAGCTCAAGTTGTTTGCCTTGAGGCTGTTGATTTTTATCGAGGGACATTAATCCTCCTTGGTTAATTTTGGAAGTGAAACTCTGTCACTAAATCGCAGTTAAAACGCTTTTAAGATTTGAGAACAGATAAACAATACCCACCAGTCCTTAGCTATCATGTAAGGAGGGCAAGGAAGTAGTCCTATACTCGTATTCCCGAACGCTTTTCTAAATAGTGTTTAGAGTTTCACCTTCTTTACGATACTTTGGGAACGAGCAAAAGTCAAGTGTCTTACGAATATAGGACATAGACAGTAAATAGACTATCTGTTATAGTAACCATGGGACAAGGCACACTGTCGATTCCGAACCCCTATCAGGGATTGAAACTATGTTCTATAGTCGTGTTCGCGTGCGCTTTTCTTTTTTGTCCCGATAATCCCTACTTAGGGATTCATAGCTCATCCTCACGCCTACTGTCTCTTTTGCGATCTTCCCAAGTTACTTCAACGTAAGACTGCAATTCCTTAACTCGTTCAGGGGTCAACTTGGATACCCATTCCCCCTGTTCGTACAGTTCGAGCAATTCGCGCTCTTCTGGGTCGAGATTGCTGATATACGTTCGTTTTTCATAGATCTCGATCGAGTCTATCGGTTCCTTGTGGGAACGAGCGTTAGGATTATTCATGGTTATCGATCTTCTGATAAGTGTTGTTTAGTGACCTCAAACGGCATCAACAGATCCACACCTCACCCCCTTTACCTTTGAACCGATGAGCGAGAGTATCCAACAACAAAGCCGATTGACCGATCGCTATAGAATAGGGTGACAGGGGAGAATGAAGACTACTCTCGTCACTAATCGGATAGATACCGAAGTGCATCGGTAATTGTAAGCGTTGGCGAACTGCAGCGACGGGATAGGCAAAAACGAAGCTAACCAGAGCCAGATCCCGTAACTCCCGACTAATTCGATCGAGCCAAGGATTATCCGGTTGCCAAACACCGATTCCCGTCAAAACCTGTACTTTCCACGCGGAGGCGATCTCGCCTAAATCGCCGTCGTAGGTAAAGCGCCAGTTTAACCGTTCCTCTCGATATCCCTTTAAATTCAGAAACGCAAGACAATAATCGAAACGTCTGCGCGCGATCGGTGTTTTCGTGGCCTCGATCTGGCGCTTAAACTCGCCTTTTCTCCACACCTCCACCTCTAGATTACCGAGAATACTGGGTAAATCGTAGGTTTTAAAGCGATCGCCCTCCTCTGGTTCCGTCGAATCGTATAACCCGCATAGTAACGGACTTGACCCGCGAAAACTAGACGCATCCTCGAAAATCGGATTACCGCTTTTCCCCGATAACTCCTTCCATTCGTCGGCCCATCCTTTCACCCGACCGGCGACCCGTTTTAAACTGGTATCGAAAACCTCCTCGCATTCCTGTTGAAACTTCTGGCGACTTTCCCCGTATTGGGATTTGATCTTCGGACTCCCTAAATTCCACCAGAGTTGAAATGATTGTACCGCTCCCCAACGTTGGTAATAACCCTCGAAATTATTGATATGACGGTAGTTACTCTTGATGGCCTCCTGTAGCTGAATTCGGTCATACCGTTCCCCGACTTGTAACGGTGCGTCTTTCTTCTCGAATAACCGTTCTAGGAAAAATTTCGGAACCAGAGCGATCGCTGTGAAGTTAGCAAATTTTACCGCCGTTCCCTTTCGATCGTAGCCGCTGTGACGGCCTAAACGGCCGAAACGTTGAATAAAATTTCCCGCATCCGACGACTCGAAAATGAGAAAATTAATCTTGAAGTCCACCCCCACATCGATGGTACTCGTTCCGATCACCAGATCACGATTTAACGATGCCAACTTCTCCCGCGTTCCCGAAAGACCCGTATTTTCCCCCACTGTTAAACCGATAGTCGCCAATAATTCTCGGAAAATCGGCAGCAGACGTTTAACCGAAGCGATCGAATTGAGAATAATCGCGCCCTTGCTGCCGGGGTATCGCTTAAAATAGTCTAAAATTCGCTCTTTATTTTCCTTCAACCAATTTTCCGAAGTTTGAAAACTCGACGGTAAAGGAATAAAAGATAGCTCGATTTCCGAGGTTACTTGTCGCCATCCCTGTTGAGCGAGGGAATTGGCCTCTTCTGGGGTATCGGGAAACTGGTATTTTCCTTCTCTTACCGGGTCGATCGATCGATAGCGAAACCCCGCTTTATCCAATCGTTTTAGTAAACCCTCGTCGGGAGTTGCGGACAAAAACAGGTATCGTTTCCCACGATTGGCCCGTCGGATTAGAAGCATGGTATTGATAATACTGGCGACCTGTGGCGTGCCGAAAACGTGAAATTCATCGAATAGGAAGAGAGCGAAATGTTTATCGATCCGGTTCCATAGCTGATCGGGGTTATCGTAGGGGGTTAAATAGGCCCCCCGATGCAGATAATGGAAAATATCGGGGTTAGTTAAGAGAATTTCCGACTGTTTCGATCGAGTCTCTAGAGCGATCGCTTTCGTTTTCCCATCCCGTTCGGCGTACAATTCCAACTCGGGCCCGGTTAAAAGATTGACCCGGGGTTGATCCGTTGGTTGAAATCGTTGAATATATGCCTCGATCTGACCCCGCTGATCCCGCGCTAGTTCGTTGGTTGGGTAGAGTCCCATAATCGGGAAATATCCTTGCAAAGTTCGCAGGTAGGCCGCTAGACTTTTCCCGTCCCCCGTCATGGCCGTATTGAAAATCACATCGATATCGGGATCGTTGAGTGCTTTCCACGTCTCCACCTGATGCCACGATAACCGCCATCCTTGCGGAACCTTGATCCCGTCCGGGATCTCGTCTGCGGGACAGGAATAGACTGGCCTGAGCGTTACTTGATAATTACCCACGAATTTCTGTCCGTAACTTCTTGCTATCTTCCATAGTACCCACGATAATAGGGATGGACAAGTACCTTAACAGAAAAAGTGTCCGTATATTTATAAACTATGAGCCGGATAGGACAATCGATCACTTTATCGGTCAGTGAAAAAGAAAAACAGGCCCTAGAAATCCTTGCCAGTGAATTCGGGCTATTTTGGGGAGATAAACCGAATATATCGAAGTTAATCAAAGAAATTGCGCGTAATAAGCTTAAAATCGCTCCTAATCACGACTGGAAGCCCGAGCGCTTGCAGATGCTCCAACAGGCGATCGATTTTCTCATCGATGCTGGACAAATCCCCATCGCCCTAGAACTAACTAAACTACTATTAGAACGGAGCGAACTGTCGGGACCCTTACGCAAAGAGCTAGAAGGCCGCCTCGATAATCCTCCCCCGCCATGGCGGTGGGAACTCGATCGCTGCATTCTCCGACAACAACCGTTTCAGTTATCCTATCAGGATGCCGGCGATCGAATCTGGGAATTCCATCTTTACCATGCCGCTATCAATCGTCACGAGGATCGCTTATATCTCGATTGTTGGTGCGAGGAAACCGAGGGAAATCAAGATATTTCCGAACTACACCATAATTGGAGTTTAAGGATCGATCGAATCCCCAACGATTCCTTAATTACCCCGATCCCTAGGGCCAAGTGGCGCAATCAGCTTGATAGTGTGTCGGCCGAGTTTCACCTGTTCGATGGATTAGCTCGATCCTACCGGACTAAAAGCGCTATCGATATCGCCAACGAATTGATCTCGAACGATCCCCTCGTCCGGCAGATTACCCGACAGGTAACGAGTAGCTTCTGGTTTTTCCGCGAGATTCTCCCCTACGGGGAAGATTGCTTGTTGATCTCCCCAGAAAAAGTCCGCAAGCGTTTTTATGACAAGGTGCAGCGGCTTTATCGACGCTACGAGTCCTGAAAAGACTTTCGTCCTTGCTGAATCAAGATACGATACTAAATGGTGTTTAAAATATAAGAAAGTGGGCGTTGTCAGCTCAGAATAGGAAAGATGCAATGCAATCCTTGTTATCAAAGTAATTTCATTTCCGGTGCTGATTCGGAGCATCTTTCAATTTGACAACGCCATCTAGAAAATCTATCCAACGTCTATCCTACTGCATTTAATCTTGGTTTTGAGGGTGTTGGGTAACAGCCACCAACCCAACCGACAAGATCAGCGTACTGCTACCCAGTGCCTTCGCCATCACACTTGATTCCGAACTGGTGAGCAAGTTGTGACAAAAACATATTTTTCGTTTGTTGCGTTTGTTGGATTTATTTCGTATGTGGGGTACACTAGGCCGTAGTAACTCTGGACAAGAGTTCAATCAACAGTTTGACATCCTCACCGCCGTAAAACGGACGGCGATTCCCAAACCTCACGATTTGGGTTTCTGCTTCTTTCCCGAAGGATTTTTCGCACCTGCCTTAACAGATTTACTCTGTTCTGGTCTTATGGTCGCTCTA
>NZ_SFBO01000212.1:0-14535 GCF_007095705.1 Microcystis sp. Msp_OC_L_20101000_S702 | reverse complement strand
AAGTTTGAGCGTAGCCTACTCTTTCTTGCTTTTCGTACCAAGCTTGTGTTCGTTCGTGGAGAGCTTTGTTGTAAACTAATCTTACACAGCCCAATGTGCGCCGCAATAGCGACTCTTGTTTTGGTGTGGGGTAAAATCGGTAAGAATAGGCTTTTTCCATGTCTCACATTTTAGCATATATCGTGTAAATGTGCTAATATTTGACGGTAAAGCCGTCGTAGAACGACGGGGTTTCAGACCCAAAATTTTCGATGATCATCGCAGGAGAAAGAAGCGGAGTCGGTAAAACTACGATTACTCTGGCAATCTTGGCCTATTTAATCAGTCGTGGCGATCGAGTGCAATCTTTTAAAGTCGGGCCCGATTATATCGATCCCATGTTCCATACTTATTTTACCGGTCGCCCCTGTCGCAATCTCGATCCGGTTTTAACTTCTGAAGACTATGTAAGAACCTGTTTTGCCCAACATTGTCAAAATGTCGATTATGCTCTGATTGAAGGGGTAATGGGGCTATTTGATGGTATTCAATTAAGCGATACTCAATTTCCCGATTATGCCAGTACCGCCCATATTGCCCGTATTTTAGGGCTTCCTCTGCTGTTAGTTATCGATTGTAGTCGTTTATCTACCTCTGTCGCCGCTATTGTCCGCGGTTATCAATCTTTAGACAAAAATCTCCATCTAGCCGGAGTTATCCTCAATCGGGTTGGCAGCGATCGCCACCTGCAATTACTGCAAACCGCCCTAGAATCGATCAATATGCCGATTGTCGGGGTTTTGCGTCGTCAAGATTCCCTGACAATTCCCGATCGCCATCTAGGATTAGTTCCCAGGGATGAACTAGGAGAAATCAGGGAACTGCAAGATCAACTGGCTTCTATTGCCCAAAACTGCTTTAATTGGGACATTCTCTTGCCTTTACTGACTATTTCTCCCCAAGAGAACCCGAAAAATCCCCCAGGAGTAAATAAGCTTTTTCCCCCTATCCGTATCGGTATTGCCAGAGATAAGGCTTTTAACTTTTATTACCCCGATAATCTCGATATTTTAGCCAATTTAGGCGCGGAATTAATCTTTTGGAGTCCCCTGCAAGGAGCAAATTTGCCCGAAAACCTGCAAGGATTGTACTTTGGTGGCGGTTTTCCCGAAATCTTTGCCCCGGAATTAGCCGCTAACACCCCCGTCTTAACTCAGGTGAGAAAAGCGATCACATCTGGAATGCCCACCTACGCCGAATGTGGCGGATTAATGTATTTATGTGACAAAATAGTTGATTTTGAGCAAAAAAATCATTTTATGTTGCAAATAATCCCCCAATCTGCTATAATGTCTCCGAAGTTAACCCTAGGTTATCGACAAGCCATCGCCCAACAGGAGACGATCCTGCTCAAACCGGGTCAACCAGTGCGCGGCCATGAATTCCATCGCTCCCAATTAAGCGGGGTGAGCGACGCACCGATTTATCAACTGCAAGCATTCCCCAAAAGTGACATCAATGGCGAAGGGTGGCAAGGTAAGAATCTGCACGCTTCCTATCTCCACCTACATTTTGGGGCTAATCTGGGCCTGCCGAAAAAATTTTTAGCTGCCGGCCTTGATTTTTTCCGAACAGCTGCGTTAAGCTAATTACAGATAAATTTGATAATCAATCCGTTCAGGGATACAGGAGGTGATGTCGATGGTAGAAAGTAGTAAAAGCATGGGTCTCCTAATCGACAATAGCCGGCTGTGCGCCGGGGCTGTTCTCTAGACCCCCACGTCTAAACAAGATTTAGACTAGCTGGATTTCCTTCCGGCAGTCTGGTGTCGATTCCGATGACCCGCTACACCGCCCTTACCGAGCAATTGGTAAGGGCGGATAGTTTTTCAGGGTTTCTCGTCATCTCTTCACTTTAACTCTACGGGCGCAAACTAACCCAGCGCCGCTTCTGGTTGGGGGACACCGTTTTAACGCCTGTCACCGAGATAATATCATTGGCCAAATTGTCCGCCATCATGGGAATTAATCGATTTATATTATTCCTATAAGCTTTTGTCCAGAATTCGGAGAGTTTCTCTCGCGCCTCCTCATTGACGTAGATAGTTTTATCTGGCGTAATCAATACCATTGCCACGTGACCAGTGTTTTCCGTAATGGCAAAGACAAACTGCTCACGGTCGGACTTGAGACCTTCGTACCAGTAGTCTAGGTGTTCTTCTAATTCGTATTCATAAAGAGCGCGTTCCATCTTGCCATCTTCTAGCAAGGCTTTACGCAGTGTATTGGCTATCTTTCTTTTTTTCATGGTTTTGTCTCTGTTTTTATCGGCGTTAAGTTTTGCCCATTAGACATCACTCCATATTAAGAGTGCCACTACAGAAATCATCAATTAACCTGACGACAACTCAGTTCAGTCGTCGTTATCAAAATTACAGAACCTTGCCCGACTCGTCTAAATGAGGCTGTTATTTGAGCTTAAGTCTTCTCTCTGTAAGGATTTTAACCTACTTTAGTTTTTGTTTAAGTGCCGTTAGGAGCGACAGGGTGGCCACTTTGTCAACCGGTCAAGGAAAAAAAATGAGATCGCATCTTTCCCTAAGCAATTGAATCGTGTATAATGGCAGAAGAATAGTAAGGCTATATGCGTGATCAAACTGTGTAGTCAACCTATAAGGTGTGAGGAAAAAACCATCATGTTAAGAATGTTCTGGAAATCATTGCTGGTTAGCCCAGCGATTTTAGGGGCTACCCTAGTAGCTTCCGCTAATGCTAGTAGCTTCGATCCCGTCAAATCTACCAGTGTTTCTACCGAATTTAACAATCTAGAAATCGCTCAAGTTCAGAACACCGGTGCAGGAACTGGCGAACTACTCAATCAGATCGAACAGTACGGTAACGAAGGACAGTCCGTACCCGTGGAAGGCAATACCATCGATCAAGTCACCAGCGTTAACCAACTGCGGGATGTTTCCCCCACCGCCTGGGCCTATGAAGCCCTAAGAAGCCTTGTGGAGCGCTATGGTTGTATTGTTGGTTATCCCGATCGCACCTTCCGGGGTGACCGAGCTTTAACCCGTTGGGAGTTTGCGGCTGGTTTAAACGCTTGCTTAAACGTGATGGAACGTTTAATTCAAGATGGTGTCAACGTCCTCAAGGAAGACTTAGACGCTCTCAAGCGCTTGATGGACGAGTTCCAAGCTGAATTAGCAGCCTTGGGAGCTAGAGTTGATAACTTAGAAAGCCGGGTGTCTTTCCTCGAAAATAATCAATTCTCCACCACCACCAAATTAGCTGGGGAAGTCATCTTCGCTGTCACCGATACGGTTGGTGCTGGTAGCCCCGCATCCCAGGCCGCCATGCAATACCGCGCTCGTTTAGTTTTAAACACGAGCTTCACCGGTCAGGACGTACTGAAAACTCGTTTAGCGGCGGGTAGTGCCACTCCCTTCGGATTTGATTACAAATCGACCACCACACTACAAAATGGTGATCCCGCTTCCGTCAGATTCGATAATCTGCAAAGCCCTTCCCTATTCCAAACTTGGACCGCTGCGGGTAACGGTAGCGATGTGGTTCTCGACTGGTTGGCCTACTACACCCCGATTGACTTAGGTTATTTTGGTCGCTTCAATACCTATGTTGCCGCTTGGGGCGGTATTTGGAATGACTTCGTTCCCACCACTAACCCTTTCTTTGAAGACTTCGACGGTGGTAATGGTGCGCTATCTACCTTCGCTTCTGAAAACCCCATCTATCGTATCGGTGGTGGTTCTGGGGCTGGTGTTAGCCTACAGTTAGGCTTCCTCCAAAGCATTGTCGGTCCGACCTCCCTATCCTTGGGTTACTTAGCCGGTGGTGGTGGCTCTAGTTCTGCGGCCAATCCTAACCCGGGTAATGGTCTCTTTAACGGAGATTACGCCGCTTTAGCACAGATTAACGCTAACCTCTTTAACTTCCTCAACGTCGGCTTCACCTACGTTAATGCCTACCAAGGTGCCGATACCGCCATCTTCGGTAACGGTGGTTCCTTCGGTGTGACGGGAAGTTCCGCCGCTAACCTTTCCCAAACTCAGTTAAATACCCTGCTCAACGTCAACGGCAACCCTCCTGGAGACGTAACCCTACAGGATGAAGTCGGTTTCTTCAACTTCGGAGCCAAAGTATCCAATAGCTACGGTTTAACCGGTGCGGTAGATATTGGTTTCGCCAGCTTGAGTGCCTTCGGTTCCTACTCCACCGTGCGCTTACTCGGTCTCGGTGATGCGGAAGTGTGGACCTACGGTGCTGGTATTGCCTTCCCCGACTTAGGTAAAGAAGGAAATATCTTAGGTCTGTTTGCTGGTGCGCAGCCCTACATTGGTCACTTAAGCTTCCGGGAAATGGGTCTGAAAGTATCTAACATTGTTCCCTACCACGTTGAATTGTTCTACAAGTACCAAGTCACCGACAATATTTCTATCACCCCTGGTGTCATCTGGATTTCTGCACCTGAACAGTTCAAAGGCACTGGTAACGAGTGGATTGGCACCCTTCGCGGAACCTTTACCTTCTAGGATTTCCTAAATTAAACCCGAAACCCCACCCATGGTGGGGTTTTGTTTTAGGCAAATAAGGGACTTCCAGAGAATAAAATACCCAACAAAAAAATAGAAAAGTGTTTTTTTGAAAAAGTAATTATTTTTGTCTAGGAAAACAAAGAGTCTCCCATTACAACCTATTTTTCCGAAAAAATAGGCAGCATAAACTTTTATACTTCCGAGCTTTTTCGAGTATAAAAAGGACAAGTTAAAGAATCAAAGACAGTTTTTAGCCAACCATCTTAGTTAAATACAAACCAGGTCTTATCATAATAGATATCAATAAACCATTGGCCCAAATTGGGAAAGTCTTGATTCGTTAATTCTGGGAGACGTTCGATTTTTTCTTCAATTTTTTCCCTGGCTTTTTTAGCAAGCTTTACTCCTTTTTGTAAATTTCAGTAATCAACTTAACAATCGGGTGTTTTCCTTTTCAAGTCATAGTTTGGGCGAATTTCAAGGCTGTTTCGATTTCATCTAAAATACTCCCATTCCAATGGTTTTCTAGCCCAATTCTAAGACTGTTTGTGCCATGAATCTTCTTTTAGTTGCATCTTTTAATTGAAGTGCAGTTTCACCGAGCAATTTCTTGAGGGAATCAGTTAATTCCATATACACTTAAAAGGAAAAACTTGATTAATAATGTACAGGATTAATTCTACTACAAAATCGGGAAGGAGGGGGCAATCATCGACCCCTCCCTCTCACACTCCGAGAATGAATAGTTTATTTTTTGGAAGTCCCTTAACTGGTTACTTTTGACTTGATTGCGGGCCGATTTGGGGCAAATGCAAAGCCGGATCCTGCGCTGTCCAACCGACGGGAGTATCTAAGCGCACCTCAAAATGAAGATGGGGGGGAATAATATCTGGTTGTCCGGTGGTGCCAACCGCACCGATAACGTCTCCTGCTCGTACCCTTTGGTCAATTTTAACTGTAACCCTGCTTAAATGGGCATAACGGGTCTGCCGGCGACCTAAATGATTAATTACTACCAAATTACCATAGGCCCCTTCCTGACCCACATAAATCACGAGACCATCCTCGGCGGCCAGAACAGGCGTACCTATTGGTGCAAGAAGATCAATACCACTATGAAAGAGATTTTTCTGTTCCGTGGGGCTTTTTTGCCAACCGTAGGCTAATCCGACAGTGCTGGCCAAGGATAAGGGATAAGAACTTAATCCAGTATAATCCGATCGCTTGCCGGCGGCGGACCAATTGGTGCCGGGGATAAAAACTATTGTCGGCCGGCGACCACAACCGTTAAGCTCAAAGAGTATATCTGCACGAATACCATAGGCTGCTTCTAAATCGCGCCAAGTGGAACCCTTGGGTGCTTCGATGCGAATGCCATTCATCGGGGGAATAAAGATTTCTTTCCCGACGGGGGCCAGACCATTTTTGAGAATAGTCGGATTGAGTTTAATTATCGTTGCGGGGATGAGAGCGTATTTTTCGGCGATGGAGGCGATCGTTTCTCCCGCTTGGATTTTATGGCGTTGTAACCTTGATAAAATCGGTAGGGGACAAACATTATCGGATCCTTGGGCAAAAATTAATTTTTGATTTAAGCCCAAAAAACCTAGACAAAAAAACAAAATTGTGCTGGTCAAACTTAGCCAACTTTTCTCACTTCTGATTCTCCGACCCATGACCATAAAAAAAGCGATTTCTTAATTACAAAACCCGGAGAATACTGGGAATACTGTCAATAGCTTCTAAAGAGTCTATTGCCACTAAAGCATTGCGGAAATTGCCCTCGCGTACATCGTGGGTGACAACGACAATTTCGGCTAAATCACCCCTAATCCCAATTTGTACCACGGATTCTAGACTAACCCCATGGTCGCCGAAAGCCATACCTAAATGACCGATTACCCCCGGCACATCGCGACAGAGAAAACGAGCATAAAAACGGGTCGATAAATCCTCCATGGGGGCGATTTGACAATAATGCTGGTGAACACAGCTTAAAAGCGGGTCAAGTTCCTTGGTTTTGCCACTACTTTTTAAAATTCCGACGATATTCATCACATCCGATACTACTGCACTGGCCGTCGGTCCGCCACCCGCACCCGGTCCATAAAACATCACTTGTCCCAAGGGTTCCCCCTCGACCAGAATAGCGTTATAGACTCCGTTAGCATTAGCGAGGGGATGGATTTTCGGTACTAGGGTTGGATGAACCCGCAACTCTAGGGTATCGGAATCCTCCTTAACCGTATCTTTTGCGATCGCTAATAATTTAATCACAAATCCCAGTCTATCAGCGTAGGCGATATCGACGGCGCTAACTTGCCGGATACCTTCACAGTAAACATCTTCCCGTTTTACCCGACCTCCAAAACCCAAAGAAGCTAAAATGGCAATTTTATCGGCCGCGTCGAATCCATCCACGTCCGCAGTGGGATCCGCTTCTGCATAGCCTAATTCCTGAGCTTTGGCCAGAACTTCGCTAAAATCTGCCCCTTTTTGGCTCATTTCCGTGAGAATATAGTTAGTTGTGCCGTTGACAATTCCCATGATGCTGCTGATGCGATTAGCGCCGAGGGATTGTTTCAATGGTTTAATGACGGGAATTCCACCACCCACGGCCGCTTCTAGGAGGACATAAACCCCCTTTTCGTTGGCCTTGGCGTAGATTTCATCGCCAAAACGGGCAATAACCGCCTTATTTGCCGTAACAACGTGCTTTCCCGATGCGATTGCTTGGAGAATTAAAGAGCGTGCTGGTTCCAAACCCCCCAATAATTCGACAATAATATCAATTTCGGGGTCAGTAACGATCGATTCTAGGTCAGTGGTCAAAAGATGGGGAGAAAGCTCGATTTCTCTCGGTTTATCTAGGGATCTAACTCCCACTCGTCCAATGGTAATCTCTTTGAGTACGGGATGACGACCAAAAGGATCGAGGAGGATTTTCGCTGTTCCCGTCCCCACAACCCCGAAACCGAGTAAACCAATCTTAAAGGTCACGCTTTTATCTCCTGCTAGTCCGACGCAAAAAATACTAATAGTTAAGCCGTCGCCATTGTCGATTCTATCATTACAGGGTCTTTGTCTGTGGGGTTTTCTTTTGCTTCCCTGACACCACTAACACAACTCAAATGGTGGGAGTTAGCCAATTTTCAGCCCGCGAATCGCATAATCTAATAATTCGATAGGATGAATAACGGGTGTATCTTTTCCCTGTAATTGTAGATGTTTTTTAATTTGTAGGGAACAACCCGGATTAGGAGAAGCAATCACCGCGGCCCCAGTATTTAATAAATTGCGTACTTTCTGCTGACCTAATTCATCGGCAGTATCTGGCTGTAGCATATTATAAACTCCGGCACTACCACAACACAGGGCTGCATCGATAGGTTCTTTTAAGTTAATATTGGGAATTTTTTGCAATAATTGTCGTGGCTGCACCGAGATTTTTTGTCCGTGTAAAAGATGACAGGCATCTTGATAAACTAGGGTTAATTCTGTCTCGGTAATCGGGGATAAATCAGCAGTTAACCCCACTGCGGCTAAAAATTCTTGGGCATCGCGTACTTTAGCCACAAACTCCTTAGCCTTATCTTGATATTCAGGATCGTCGGCTAAAATATGATGATATTCCTTGAGAGTATGACCACAACCCGCCGCGTTGATAATAATATAATCAACCTCGGTTTCTGCAAAACTATCGATCATTTGTCTGGCCAAACTTTGTGCTTGTTTTTCCTGTCCTTGGTGTGCGGGTAAAGCGGCACAACAACCCTGGGTTTTTGGGATAACCACTTCACAACCATTGGCAGTTAAAACCCGCACTGTCGCTTCATTTACTGACGAGAAAAAGAGGCGCTGCACACAACCTAAAACTACTCCCACCCGATAGCGTTTTTCCGTTTGAGAGGGAATAACATCGGCATAGTTTTTAAACAGAGAATTTAGAGTAATTTTTGGTAAAATTGATTCCATGGCCGCTAGACGGGGAAAGAGCATTTTTAAGATACCCGATTTCCTGACTAGGGTTTGTAATCCTAGGGTTTGATATAACCAGAGGAAAGGTAAAAATAATTTGAGACGGACGGGATAGGGAAAGAGATTAAAAATGAGAAAACGAATAATTTTATCTTTAAAACTGCGGGGTTGATTGCGTTCCACCTGCGGACGAACTGCGGCGATTAATTGATCGTATTGTACTCCCGATGGACAGGTACTAGCACAGGCTAAACAGCCTAAACAAGTATCAAAATGTTGGCTAGTGGTTTCGTCTAAAACTGCTTCCCCTTTGTTGATGGCATTCATCAGATAAATTCTGCCCCGGGGGGAGTCCATTTCTTTGCCAATGACTCGATAACTGGGACAGGTAGATAGACAAAAACCACAGTGAACACAACTATCGATTAATTCTTGGGCAGGGGGATTCTTGGGGTCAAATCCTTGATTTTTTTGGTCGATTAATTCTTGAAAGTTAACGGAATGTTCGGAGGTTTGCATGATTTTAAATTAGATTTTGTTAAGAAAGCGTTCAGGACTAAAAATACCGTGAGGATCGAATTTAGTTTTTAGGGTTTTCATCATGGTAATCGCGTTACCTGTATAGCCCCAAGGTTCAATTTTTTCTTTTAGCGATGGAGGTGCGGTTAACACCGTTAAATAACCCTGATTGTCATGGCATAAAGAGCGAATTTTGTCAAGATTTTCCTCCGATTTTAAGATAACTTTACCCACGCCGCTACTAATATTAATCGAGGCTAGTCCGTTAATTTGGTCGATCACTAGATCTAAATTGCTAGGTAATAATCCTATTTTGCCGAAAAAAATGCCCTCTTGATCATAATTATCGATTGTTTTTCGGTATCTTTGCCCTAGAGAAACTTCTTCCTCATCCCGATAATAATTAGTCTGACAATCTAACTGTTGCCCTAAATAACTCACCTGTTGCGATTGTTCGCTAATACTTTCGGGAATGCTTTGAAAACGCAGCAGTAAAGCGACTTTTTCCTCTAATCCTAGTGCTTGCGTCATCCCTGGGTTTAAACATTCAGCCACGGTGGGAGTTAGGGACGATTGCCGAATAACTTGACTCAATTTGCTAATATTTTCGCTATTTCCAGTGATTATCAGGGTTTCTGAGTTAGGGGTTTCGGGATACAGTCGCAGGGTAATTTGATCGATAATCCCCAAAGTGCCGTAGGAACCCGTAAATAGCTTCATCATGTCGTATCCCGCCACATTTTTCACCACACGCCCTCCAGCTTTAGCAATCTCGCCATCGTGACGGATAAAGGAGAATCCTAGGATCAGATCCCGGACTCCACCGTATCTTTGCCGCCATGTTCCGGCATCGGCCGTGGCCATAATACCGCCAATCGTGGCATTATGGGCGTAACTGGGATCAAGAGGAATAAATTGACCGCTAGGAGCCAAAAAAGCCTGTAAATCCGCTAGTTTAAGCCCAGATTCCACGGTTATAGTTAAATCTCCCCTAGCATGGTCAATAATCCGGTTGAGATTTTGGGTACTGACTAAAATATCGGGTGACTGGACTAATCCACCCCAATCTAATTTACTGCCTTGACCGTAGGCCAGTAAAGACAGACGATTTTCGTTGGCAAAACGCACCAGAGAGGCTAAAGCGGCCGTATTAGCGGGATAGGCTATAATTTCAGGACTTTTGCCCCTAATTGCCCTTGATAATCTTTCTTGTTCCTCTTTTGGCACTTGTGGCCAAGCTATAACCGTCGTGTCGGCGGGTAAAATAGAAGTTATCTGGGCAGCAATCGCAGTCATATTTGAGAAAAGAATTGAGGAGTGAGGAGTCAGGACTTACCGGCGAATAATGCCGAAGAATGGGGTTAATGCTGGGGCTAATCAGTAATTTTGGGCCTCTATTAATTAGATTACCTTAGTTTGACTCTCCATCTCCGGTGTCGGGCAATTCCAGCCATACTGAGGCACAAAGAAGTCAGCTAATAACTAAGGATATCCCAATCGATCGGAGGGCGCAAGCTTTGCGCCCCTACAGTAACGGATTTTGTCCACAATGTAGGGGCGAACTGCGTTCGCCCAAAAGGTACATTATCAAAGCGCAAGTCCCTAACTGCTAAATTAGCCATACACTCGTGCCATAATGGTAGATTACCTCGATCAGTAAGCCAAGAAGTAATGAGTGTAAATTGGACGAATAGCCGCGCCAAGCGATTAAGTGCCTTACCCCCCTACGTTTTCGCCCGCTTGGATGAATTAAAAGCCTTAGCCCGCAAAGAAGGACTAGATTTAATCGATTTAGGTATGGGCAACCCGGACGGTTTTGCCCCGCGTCCAGTTATCGAAGCGGCCATTCAAGCTTTTGAAACCCCCCAATTTCACGGTTATCCCCCCTTTGAAGGAACCGCCAGTTTCCGAGAGGCGATCGCTAAATGGTATGATCGCTCTTATGGTGTGGAACTCAATCCCGATAACGAAGCTTTACCCCTGCTAGGTTCCAAAGAGGGCCTGTCTCACCTAGCCCTAGCTTATGTTAACCCCGGCGATGTGGTCTTAGTTCCCAGTCCCGCCTATCCCGCCCATTTTCGCGGTCCTTTGATTGCTGGGGCGACGCTATACCCGATCATTTTAAAAGCAGAACAGGATTGGCTGATAGATATCGATTCTATCCCCGAAGATGTGGCTAAACGGGCGAAAATCCTCTATTTTAACTATCCCAGTAACCCCACCGCCGCCATTGCCCCTCGGGAATTTTTTGAAAAAATCGTTGCTTGGGCCCGGCAATATGAGATTATGCTCGTCCACGATCTCTGTTATGCTGAATTAAGTTTTGATGGTTATCAGCCCACCAGTCTATTAGAAATTCCGGGGGCAAAAGAGATTAGTGTGGAATTTCATACCCTCTCGAAAACCTATAATATGGCCGGGTGGCGCGTCGGTTTTGTCGTGGGCAATTCCGATATTATTCAAGGGTTACGCACCCTGAAAACTAATCTCGATTATGGCATCTTTTCCGTCATCCAAAAAGCGGCCGAAACCGCCCTACAACTGCCGGATGAATACGTCAAACAAGTACAGGAAAGATACCGGCAGCGACGGGATTTTTTAATCAAAGGTTTGGGGCAATTAGGTTGGGATATTCCCCCCTCTAAGGCGACAATGTATCTCTGGATTCCCTGTAGCGTCGGCATGACTTCCACGGATTTCGCCCTCAGCGTCCTCCAAAAAACTGGTGTTGTTGTCACTCCGGGCAATGCTTTTGGAGAGGGAGGGGAAGGTTATGTGCGCGTCAGTTTAATCGCCGATATCCCGCGATTAGGGGAAGCCTTACAGCGCCTCGAAGATGCGGGAATTCGCTATCAGTAAGGAGAATTTTTCCCCTTGATTTACCCGCCAAATCCCTCTAGGCACTGGCTAAAATTGTATGATGGAATTTTATCGCGGTAGCTTGCCACTTCCATGACCTACAGCTTAAGAATTGCCGATATTCCCGTCAGTGAAAGACCGAGGGAACGTTTAATCAGTGTCGGGGCGAAAAACCTCAGTAACGCCGAATTATTAGCGATTTTACTGGCTACAGGTCAAGGTAAGGGGAAACTCTCGGCGGTGGGTTTAGGACAGCATATTCTCAATGAATTGAGTAAATATCGCCGGGATCCTTTGGACGTTTTGAGGGATATTCAGCCCCAAGAATTAACCGCTATTCATGGCATTGGACCGGCTAAGGCTACTACTATTCTAGCGGCGATCGAATTGGGAAAACGAGCTTTTCAACGACGACCGACGGAAAAAATGGTTATCGATAGTCCCGATACCGCTGCCGCTATCCTTGGCCACGAACTAATGTATCAGTCTCAGGAACGTTTCGCCGTTATTTTACTCGATGTCAAAAATCAGTTAATCGCACTCAAGGTGATTACTATCGGCACAGCCACGGAAACACTGGTACATCCACGAGAAATCTTTCGAGAAGTAGTGAAACAATCAGCTACTAAGTTAATTATCGCCCATAATCACCCCACCGGGTCACTTGTGCCTAGTCAAGACGATATTTTACTCACAGAACAATTATTACAGGGAGCTACCTATCTAGCCATTCCTCTCCTAGATCATTTGATCCTCGGTAATGGCAACTTCCAAAGTCTTCGCCAAATCACAGATCTTTGGGAAAAATATCCTCAAGAAGATTGACAGAAAAGACACTCGATCGGGTAGTTTAATTTTTTAGCCGTTTCAATTGGGCGTTAATTTCCTCAAACATTATGCGATCGCTGTCAAGGATTGGGGAGAAAACCAAAAATTTTGGCCGCTCCTCCTAAAACAATTCTCATTTTAAGGTTTCATGACATAAAAAGCCTTATAACAAGAGGGTTGTACAATTCTTAACAATTTTAGTGATCGCTGAAACGGCGCAAAATCGTTCTGAATTTATTTTTGCTGATCAGAATCCCCCGACTGGTAAATTCCCGATCAGCGACTCTTGCAGTTAACCCTTTAATTTCTGCGGTTAGTCGCTCATCTAAACCAGGACTTGATCTTTCTCCTTTGCAAGGATCGGGATCGTCTCTCGTGTATCTGTTTGAAACTATCATTCCCTTTGCTGAGGTGACAGCCGTACCAGAAAGCAGCAGTCCGCTCGCTTTGGGATTGCTATCCTTGGGATTTGTCACTGTCAGCGCCGTCTCTTTTCCATTACCCAAGGGCAGCACTAACCATCGAGCCGACAGCAATCTTGCTCGAGGAGCGTACCTACTGTCCGCACTTCTTAACATTCAATTGATAATTTTTACTAATATATTGCTTACAACTCTTTGCCAGTAAGGATTATAGCCACAATGAAGGATTTTTGTCAGGGTGAAGAATTATAAATTTTTTTCTCAGAAAAAATCAATTATTGAAAATGTTCTCAATAGTAGTTTCTACAATGAAGGTTTTTCGTCAAAATATCTTGGGAAATGTAAAGATATGTAAAAGTATATGAAGAGGTGCGGAATGTCGGTGCTAAAAATCCCTGTTTTGTCAGGAAAAAATCGAGCAGCCACCCCGAAATAGTGGTAATAGTATTGAAGGAGTGGTCTTAAAAGTGATGATATGACTGACCAGAATGGCGTGTTAGTAGAAGAACAAAGCGAGGATATTACCCGTCTAGCGGGTCAATTAGCCACCGAGTCGCCGAAAAATCAATTACAGATTCTGACACAATTAGCTGGGGCCGGAGAAGGTGGCCTAACTGTGTTGAGAGATTTTTTATTAGCCAGGCGCCCGACTCCTGTTAATCTGGTGACAGGTAAGGCCTATCAGTTGCTATACCAAGATAATAGCGCTCAGAGCAAGGAATTTTTAGCTAATTATTTCCCCACGGGTGTTGTTCCCCTAGACAGTGCTAAAGGTATCGATTATCGACTTTTACAGGAACTATTGGCTAAACAGGATTTTCAAACTGCCGATAGTCTCACCCGTCAAAAACTCTGTGAATTAGCAGGAGAAGGAGCAATACAGAGGAAATGGGTCTATTTTACGGAAGTAGAAGCTTTCCCCGGTGTGGATATTCAGACTATTGATTATCTTTGGTTAGTTCATTCGGAAGGGAAATTCGGTTGGTCGGTGCAGCGCAAATTATGGCTCGGTGTCGGTCAAGATTTCCCGAAACTCTGGCCGAAAATTGGCTGGAAAAATGGCAATAACTGGACAAAATACCCGCAGGAATTTACCTGGGATTTAAGCGCTCCCGTCGGCCATTTACCCCTGTTAAATCAACTGCGTGGGGTGAGAGTCGCTGCCTCTTTATTTTCCCATCCCGTCTGGAGCGAAAAATAGATTAGCGATAGTAAAAATCGTAGTTTTTTAGGGCATTCAGTCGGGCTAAATTGAGACGATAATGATAACCTAGGGCCAATTCAAGTCTGAATTGCATCACTGTCTGATCTACCTTTATAGAATACCTCATTCGGGGTACGATAGTCAAGACATTTTCGAGGACGATTGTTAATCAAGTTTACGGCTCTTT
>NZ_SFBO01000211.1:0-5962 GCF_007095705.1 Microcystis sp. Msp_OC_L_20101000_S702 | reverse complement strand
GGTAAGGTGCGAGTGAGAGTGCTTTGCCAAGTATCAGTAATGATAACTTCTCCTATTCCTCCTTCGGGATTGATGGTAGCATTAACGGGATTTGACAGGGTTACTGTAAAGGCTTCATCAGGTTCATTGAGGTTATCATTGAGGATGGGAATGCTAATAGTAGCGGTGGCAGTATTAGGTGCAATGGTGATAGTTCCAGTTTTGCTAGTGTAATCTACATTAGCGGTAGCGTTAATGGGTGCGGTGGTATAGTTGAAGGTAATTGGTTGTGAATTGGGATTATCAACTGTGACGGTGAGGATGGCATTATTATCTTTACCTTCCACTACGGTGATGTCATTAATGGAGAGTTGCGAGGTGACACTGGTATCATCATTATTAATTGTTCCCGTAACTGGAGTAGTCGTACCTACTGTATAACCTGTCCCCGCAGCAAGGGTTAAAATAACAGTTTCGTTACTTTCTACTATTGTGTCAGCAGTGGGGTCAACTGTTACGGTAGCAGTGGATGAACCAGCAGCAAAGGTGACAGTATTGGTAGTCCCTGTACGAGTGTAGTCGGTATTTAAAGTCGCTGTCCCTCCGAGGGTGTAATTAACCGTTAAAGGATTAGTTGTTACTCCGCTACGAGTGAAGGTATAAACCAGATTTGTTGTCCCGTCTTCGGTAACACTTGCGGGAGAAACTGCTAGGGTGACACTGGTATCGTCATTGGTAATTGTTCCCGTGGCTGCGTTAGGAGTACCTACTGTATAACCTGTCCCCGCAGCAAGGGTTAAAATAACAGTTTCGTTACTTTCTACTATTGTGTCAGCAGTGGGGTCAACTGTTACGGTAGCAGTGGATGAACCAGCAACAAAGGTGACTGTATTGTTAGTCCCTGTACGAGTGTAATCGGTATTTAAAGTCGCTGTCCCTCCGAGGGTGTAATTAACCGTTAAAGGATTAGTTGTTACTCCGCTACGGGTGAAGGTATAAATGAGATTAGCTGTCCCGTCTTCGGTAACACTTGCGGGAGAAACTGCAAGAGTAATACTGGGAAGAGTCGGACTAGAAACATAGCTAAAATAACTAGCAGTTAGACTTAATGCTGTTTGATTATTGATAACCGCAATCAGTTCATCTGGTTCGCTGCCTGGTTTGTTGATGTAGAGATTAGTATTAGAACCAGAAACCCATAACAGATAGTCACCACTTGAACCCCGTAGTTGAATAATATCATCAGTGGTGTTAAAGTCGGCAATTGTTGCGTAGTCGTAATCACCCGGAAGGGTGCTATTACCGTCATCATAGAAGGTCTTTGTCGTATCTGCAAGAATAAAGCGATCGTTTCCTGTTCCTCCTTCTAGATAATCTTGTTCTCCTATACCGTTATTGGTTCCTTGTAGGGTGTCATTGTTATTACCACCATAAAGTTCATTCATTACCATCTCCACCATAGAGACCGAAATCATTCTCCCAGTCGTAATAATCACCATCATTCCCCGCTCCTCCAGACAAAAGATCATCTCCATCTCCTCCTTCTAGGCGGTCTTGTCCACCACCACTATTCAGGGTATCATTACCGTCTTGTCCATAGAGAGAATCATTGCCACTTCCGAGAGCAATAAAATCGTTACCACCACCACCTTGAATGTTACTATTTAAACTGGTGGCAATAAAGTTTAGATTGTCAGCACCACTACCACTGAGTAGATAAATTCCTTCAATTGCTTTAAAGGTATCTCCTACTCCAGATGTAACTACCTGAGTATCAGTATAGGTGATAGTAATCGGGGTGATTTGAGCAGAGTAATCTAAACCGAGGTTATCATTGCCTGAACCACCGTCAATGGTATCGCTACCTGCACCACCATCAAGGTAATCGTCTTCAGAACCACCATTTAAGATGTCATTACCATTCATTACCATCTCCACCATAGAGACCGAAATCATTCTCCCAGTCGTAATAATCACCATCATTCCCCGCTCCTCCAGACAAAAGATCATCTCCATCTCCTCCTTCTAGGCGGTCTTGTCCCCCCAAACCACTTAAAGTATCATTACCTGCCAACCCATAAATGTTATCATCTCCAGATGTACCCGTAATATTATCATTACCATTAGTCCCCGTAAAATCTGCCTGTTCTACTTGAATAATTTCCCCATTTATTATAATTGTTGTCTGGTCATTCTCGGCTCGTAAAGCGTCTAAGGTTGCCACATCCAGACTATTTCCCTGCACCAACTCCGCAAAAATTGCCCCCTCATCTCCCGCGCTATCTGTCTGATTAATTTGAGCATCCACATAATGCCCAATTTCTTCTAAAATTACATTAACTATCGATGCTGACGAGGCCGTATTTAAAAAAGATGCTGATAGATAAATCTTATTGGTACTGCTGGAATATGCACCATTCGCCGTCCCCAAAACCTCATCACTAAGTACCTCAATCGGGGGAAGTTGACTAAAATTTCGACTTTGCCACTGCTGTCGTAATTGCGTCGCCTTAACCACATCATAACTTGCTCCAAAAGCGATGGCCAAATTCGCCCAAAAACCATCAGATTGAGCAAAATAGAACAAAACATCGTCAACAGCAGGAATAATCGCCAAAAGAGAGAGAGTCATGACAGTAACAGCAAAAGTTTATTGCTAATAGTTTTAGCTCAACAATACCCAATCTTTCAAGACCCCTGTAACAGAAATTAACATTGATCGGGAAAACTGTATTTCTAAATCATTAGTTTTTCTGAATATTGTCTCTCAATTCCCCCCTCACAACTTAATCTAATTCATTTGCAGTTTGCAAAACCTCCTCATAAAGTTGATGACTGATGCGAAAATTTGCTTGGCTAATTAGAGACTCCATTATCGGTTTAACCTTAGCAATCAATCCTCTATTTTTAGCGATTAAAAGAACTCCTAGAACCCCCGTAATTGACAGTCCCAAACGCACAGCCTCTCTCCGTCCAAGACGCTCATCAATTAACAATTCATCTGCTTTTAATTCTAAGGCAAGAGCGATTGCTTCTGCTTCGCCAAGATCTAAATTATATTCATTCCTCAAACAAGCCACAAGTTCTAAATTAGTGGCTTGTTTAACCTGTATCCAGTTCAGAGAAATTATCGCTTTAATGCGGATATCTTCCTCAGTTAAATTGGCTAATTCATTGGCAACTGCTTGGGGAATAACAACATTAGTATAAATATCTTTTAAGATTGACAGATAACCAACAAGAGCAAGACTGCTGAGAGGAGAAGTATCGCTAATAATAATCATAGCCAACCTTTCTCTTTTAAATGCTTAATATCTTGCTGAAACTCAGCAACATCATAGTGAATACAAATTCCTCGTTCAGAAAGCATCCGTTGAAACTTGATTTGATTAATACCTAATAACTCACTTGCTTTTCCTAAGCTAATCTTATCTTGTTGGAATAACATAACAACAATTTCCTTCAACAGTTCATCCTCTGATAAACCACTTGCTTTAATCACTTCTTGGGAAATAACTAGAGTCATATTTTCTCCGTATTTTGATAAGAATTATACAAATGCTATCCTATGTTTTGCGGTCTGTCAATTCCCTTTGGCAGACCTCACTTCTAACTGTTAACTGTTAACTGAAATTCCCTCTCCGAAGCAATCTTACCCCTTGTCATGGCGAAGATGCGATCGCTAACGTCAAACCACTTCAACATCATCAATACTTAACTGCATGATTTTAGTTTCCAATGAAGGATTAATCTCCCCTAACTTGCGTTTAAGTTGACGAAGAATCAATGTCTTTTCCCGTTCAATACCTTGTTCAATACCTTGTTCGATACCTTGTTCAATACCTTGTTCGATACCTTGTTCGATACCGCGTTCAATACCTTGACGCATCCAACTGGTGGTAATTTGCATAACTCCCTCGAAATTACAAGCATTATAAAGTATTTAACCAATTGATTACTTCAACATCATCAATACTTAACTGCATGATTTTAGTTTCCAATGAAGGATTAATCTCCCCTAACTTGCGTTTAAGTTGACGAAGAATCAATGTCTTTTCCCGTTCAATACCTTGTTCGATACCGCGTTCAATACCTTGTTCGATACCTTGTTCAATACCTTGACGCATCCAACTGGTGGTAATTTGCATAACTCCCTCCTGTACGGGTTGACTAAATGTGCTAATCTCTTCTTGAAATTGTATCTCTTCCACCGGATTTAGATTGAGATATGTATCAATAAATCCGGAAATTAATTGCATTCTCGCTGAATCTAACCTTAAAGTAATTAACAAGCGCAGACATTCCGCTTTTACCTTGGCTCGCTCTTTCTCAGCAATGTTCATCTTCGCCATCAAAGCTGAAGCAACCGGATTCGGTTGATTAAGAAAATCTCGCCAATTTAATCGATTTAACTGCACTACTTGATAGTTAAATTCTAATACCTTAAAATCGGTAAAATCGACTACATATTGACTAATCGCTTCTCTTTTTGGCTTTGAATAAGAAAAAATTACAATCGGATAAATCGGGAGGACAAATTTCTCATGAAAGCGAGCAAAATAAGTAAACATTCGCCGATTAAACCACTTGCGGGAACTTTCCTGCGCCTCGACATGAATCAGAAAAAAAGATTCTTTTCCTCGAAACTTAACCTGTGCGACTAAATCGCTTTCATGTCTTTCTCCTTCCGTGACATCGGTAAATACTTCTTTGTCTAAAAAAGTAATCGAGTTTCTATCTAAATAATCCATCAATTGAGGAAAAAATAACTCAATAAATTCGACAAAAAAGGTGGAGATTAACTCCTTAAATAAGCGGTCATGGTCAATATTATTAGTCATGTAATGTCATCTTAACTAATCTGAGCGATGAATGACTACTCTTATCTATTGTATTCTGAAAAGTCGGTTTTGGCAACGGATTGTTATGACCTCACCCCCTTAACCTACAGCGATTGTCAAATTCGCCCAAAAACCATCAGATTGAGCAAAATCGAACAAACTATCGTAAACAGCAGGAAAAATCGGCAACAGGGGAGAAGTCATGACATTAACTGCAAAGGTTTATTGCTAACAGTTTTAGCCCAACAATCCCCAATTTTTCAAGGGTGCTATCACAAAAATTAACATTTATTACAAGAAAACGGGTTTCTCAAAGAAACCCGTTTTCTAGATATTGATTTTAGCCTAAGACTGCTTAAATTCTGCGAGAGAATTAGCGGTAGCTGCTAATTTTAGTAGCTCTTCTAAGATAGTAGGGTTAGTCATTTTGCCGATTATCTCTTCAATTTCTGAAGAAATCTGTCCAAACCGCACGGTTAAAAATGTTTTTATGGCATCGCGGCTTTTTTCTAACGCGCCAATTTCTTTACCAATTTCCTTACCAATTTCCTTACCGATTTCTTTACCGCTTTCTATTCCTCGTAACTCCATATTACTCATTAAAGGCATGGTTCTTTCCTCCTCAAATTGTTTAATTTTACTTTCTAAACTTGACTGCAATTCAGAGGATAAAGTCATCATATTGTCGATGATTTCAAACAGTTTAATTATCTGTTCTCTCTCGAACTCCTTTTCATATAATACCCTGATTAACCTCCACTTCCACTGTTCCCGTTCCGGCAGCTTCCCAGTAGTCGCTTTTGTTTTCAGGTGTGTCATGACTATTATAGCAAAGGGATTGCTACTTGCTTCCAATTAGTCACTGATAACTGATAACTGGTAACTGATAAGTTGGTGAACTTCGGGAAAGAAGAAATGTAAAAACGCTTCAAAATACTCGCTTAATGCTTCTTTCCAGGGTTCATCATAATTGGCGGTTTCTGATGTCATGTTTATTAAGATGATTTATTTAATATAATAGCCTTTTTCGGCTCTTCGGGAATTGTTATGCAAATAATTAACTTAAAATAAAATTCGATGAGAGCAACTACGCTCAAAAGTAGCTGAAATTCATACAGGAAAGGACTTAAGGCACAAATAGG
>NZ_SFBO01000210.1:0-38041 GCF_007095705.1 Microcystis sp. Msp_OC_L_20101000_S702 | reverse complement strand
TTTCTCTTTTTGTCAAATTTTATGTTAAGAAAGATGTGACTAATGGATAGCTTATCAAGGGGGGCAGGGGGGATCGAACCTAAAATCCATTTTTAATTTAATTATAACCAGCTACTTAACTCAATTATATGTTAACTTATTGACTAAATAAAGGATTCTACTTCTCTTAAATCAAGCTTTTATGGTGCGTGTTTGCCCGTATTTAAAGGAAATTTGTTAATAATTAAATTATGATCGCGCCGTAACGCACCATCTTAATTTGTAGGGTGCGTTAATGTTCTCGGTTCTTCTCTTTTTCTCACCTAACGGCTGGTCGATTTTTTTGAGAAAATTGAGTTAATAATCTCTAGGTTGAGTTAAGGTTTGTAGTTACGCTTTAGCGACAACTTCTGGGGAAAATCGGGCTAGAGCATCGACATTGCTTGTATTCCCAAGACTTGCCTGACTTGCCTTTACTGTTCTTTGTGGCGAGAAAAAGCCAGATCAGCAGTCTCGATTACCTTTAATAGCTGTTCGATGCGGTTTTCCGTTGGGGGGGCCAAACAGGGAAAAACGGCTAAACCGGGGATTTGATTGGCTACCTCGGTGACAGCCACATCAAGGGTGACTAGGGGTAAATTAGCGAGGGTTTCCGACTCGCTCAAGGTTTGCAGATAAGAGTATAAATCTTCCGCGATCGAACTATCAATTAAGATAGCGTCCACCTCCCAGACAGTAGCTAAAAGTTCCGCCTGTTCGCAACTATCGGCCTCGATAAAACGATAATTTTCCCGAACTAATTGATTATTCCAAATCCAGCTAAAGGAAGATAAATCGGAGAAATTGGGGGCATAATGACCGTGTAAACGCAGCAGAGTCGGAGCAGTGCGCCGTTTTCGGCTAGTAACGGGAGAACCGGTCAGATTTAGGCAAGCTTGCAGGGCAGCCGAGGTGATTGGTGGAACCAGAAAACTATCGGCCCCTTGCTGTTGACTGCGGTTGCGCTCGGAATCGGCGGCGGTGACAATAACTTTTATATCTTTGGTTTGGGGATGGGATTTCAGCAGCGTTAACACATCCCAACCGGACAAGAGGGGTAGATTGGGATTGAGAAAAACACAACGGGGTTTTAACTGCCGGGCTTTTTCGATCGCCTCAGTGCCGCTACGAGCGATAATAGCTTTTAATCCCAATTCACTCAAGCGATCGACAAACTGTTCGATCACTTGGGGATTAGCTTCCACCACCAACACCAGACGCTGGGGAGTAGCGGACTCCTGCTCGGCACCTTGGGGATGAACCGGCAGTAGTAAAGTAAATTCACTACCTTCCTGGGCCCTGGAGACAAAGGATAGATCGCCACCGTGACAGCGTGCTAATTTTTGGCTGAGGACTAAACCTAAACCTGCGCCCTCAAATTGACGGGTGAAAGGACTTTCTAGCTGTTGGAATTTCTGAAAAATCAGATGCTGGGATTCTTCTGGAATACCGATCCCCGTGTCCCAGACGGTAAAAGCCAGCCAATTTTCCCAACGATTGACTTTAATGCCCAAATTACCGCCATCAACGGTAAATTTTACCGCATTATCTAACAAATGCACTAACATCTGTTGTAAACGGGTTTCATCGGCCAGGACATAATCTAACCCCGATTCGATGTCAAGACGATAGCTGCTGGGGAGATCAAGACGTTGGGGATACTTATCGACGATGATATCGTACACCCGTTGACAGAGGCGATCGATTTTGACTCTAGATAAAGTTAATTGTAGTTGTCCTGTCTCTAGGCGGGTTAAATCGAGGAGATCATTGACCAGAGCCATCAACTGGCGACCGCTGCGATAGATTAAATCGGCATATTTGGACTGTCGGGGGTTAAGTTCACCGATTTTTTGTTCCCGGAGCAGACTGGAGAGACCGATAACGGCGGTGAGGGGCGATTTAAACTCATGGCTAACACAGGCGAGAAATTCATCCTTAAGACGATTTAAATGGACTAGATCGGCATTTTTAACCGCTAATTCCTGACAATATTGCTGTTGTTCGGTGATATCGGTGGCTAACAGTAACCACAGTTCTGAAGCTTTCTCGATCAAAGGATAATTATCCGTTAAATTTAACGGCACGGACAACAGGCGCCAAGTCTTGGTTAAACCCGATGTCACTGTTTCTAGACGCTGGGGAAACAGGGGGGGAGTGGGGGATGGGAGGGTTAGGGGGTCATTAACCAAAGCAAAGGGAGATTTATCAATATTAGCGGGGAAAGCTGCCCCGATTTGTTGACACCAAGCCTGATTTTGGTATAAAATCCCTGCTTCTGGACTGTAGAGCAGCACCGGCAGCGGTAATTGTTCCAGAAATTCCAGAGGATGATCGCTGCGGGGGGGGGTAATGCGATCGCTGATGCGGAGCTGCGGGGGGGGATCATCGAGAATCGAACGCCCGAGACAAAATTGGAGAAGTTTGCCCGTGTCTAAGCGTCCTAACAGTTTCCCCTGAGCATCGACTAAAATAGGGGCTTTTGCGATCGCTTCTGCCGTCAGGGTGGCTAGAAACTCACTCACGGCCATGCGCGAGTTAAGAGGGATAATTGGACGCAGCCAACCGCTTAGATCGAGACGGTTGCAGGAGGGGTTTCTGGTTTCGGGGTGCTGTTGTTGATAGAGGAGGTAAGCAATCAGGGCTTGACTCTCAATCAGTCCTAGGGGACAATACCTCTCATCCACCACCACGATCGCTTCTGGATTGCCCGTGTTAATTAAATCGCAAAGACTGGCCCTGTCAATAATTAATTCACAGGCAGTGACGGATTGATTAAAGTGATGGAGACTGAGGGTAACGCTAGGCATGGGGATAATTAGGGGGCGGTGGCGGTAGCTTTAGGGCATAATTAGGGTTTGCGGCAAAAAGTTTTTCGGTGGGGGCAGGGTGTAGGGTGTAGGGTGTAGGGTATAGGGTTTTACCGATTTTCAGGTGGTCAATTACCTAATTTTCAGGGCAAAAGTCCCTGAATTTTCCCCCTGATCACTCCCATCCCCGGCACTTTTGGATTTCAAAAAGGTCTAAAAGTCTTATCCAACAAGGTTTTTAGATTTATTCAGCCAGCCCTAATTAACAAACTGATGGCCAAACTATTAGTCGTCCTAGAACTTGAATTTACCTTGATTATGACGCTCGCTCATCTAGAGAACCGCTCCATTGATTACAATTAACTACGATACCTACTGCCAAAAAGCAAAGTTAACCTTTAACTTCCCTTAGCTGATGGCGGGGGGTTGTCTTCTCAACAGAGAAAGCCTAACCTATTGTTTGTCAATTTCTATCTACCTTGCGGGTGAGAAAACGTTGCCTCCGAGACTGACTATTTATGCTTTTGTCCCAACGGACTCACCCTTAACGGGGGTGAGTTCACCCCCAGGGCTGGTTAATTCTTTGACGGCTTTATTGGCTAATGAACGGTATAATCTAACCCTGGGGTCATCTTCTAGCGAACTATTGGCTAATATCGAGGCAGAGAAGGAAAAAATCGATTGTTTGCTGGTGGTCTTTCATCCTTCCCTACAGCCGACTTTTAATCAACTCTACGAAGGGGGGATTTTACTGCCAGTAGTGATCATTGTCGCTGACAAGAACATCGCTCCTGAGATGAATGACTCTCCCACCTGTCTCTATCATAGTGCCGAATTACAAATCACCGTCAAGGAATTAGACAGCATCACCTCGGTCATCGACCAAGCGATCGCTCGATTTCTCCATTTAGCTCCTAATTGCTCTTTTTCCGAGCGTACTACGATTGTTAACCAACCGAATCCCGTGGAAAATAATCACAGTTTTCTCCTCCTACAACAGCGCCGTTTAGCAGAAAAATTAAAAGAAAGACTCGGCTATTTAGGTGTTTACTACAAACGCAACCCGCAGCTATTCTATCGCAATCTTGCCCCGGAGGAAAAAAAAGAATTACTGCGGGAATTAAGAAGAGATTATCGGGAGATTATTTTAAATTACTTCCAACAGGATTATCCGATTAATCAAGCGATCGATGAGTTGGTTAATAATGTCTTTTTTACCGATCTCTCAGTGTCGCAAATTCTGGAAATTCACATGGAGTTAATGGACGAATTTTCCCAACAGTTAAAATTAGAAGGCAGAAGTGAGGAAATTCTCCTAGATTATCGTCTCGCTCTCATTGATATCCTTGCTCACTTGGGGGAAATGTATCGTCGTTCCATACCTCGCGAGGATATCCCTTATGATTTATTATTGGGAATAGACTAAAATCTCCCCAATAAATAACAATAAACTCCTATCCCCAGCCCCTTTGATCTTAACCTATGAGCGTCTTTAAAAAAACCTATGTTTTAAAACTGTACGTCGCCGGGAACACCCCCAACTCCGTGCGTGCCTTAAAAACCCTGAAAAATATCCTAGAAGAGGAATTTCAGGGAGTGTATGCGCTCAAGGTGATTGACGTGCTGAAAAACCCACAACTAGCGGAGGAAGATAAGATTCTCGCTACTCCTACCCTTGCGAAAGTCCTCCCTCCCCCGGTGCGGAAAATTATCGGTGATTTGTCTGATCGAGAGAAGGTTCTGATCGGTTTAGACTTACTATACGAGGAAATTCGTGAACGAGAAAATGATAGCTAGGTCTTTGTCCATAGTTGATTAGACGGGTTATATTGATTGAAGAAGAAATGATCGGGGCTTAATCTAGTACCTCTATGGGAAAGTCAAGAGTCAATGGAAATCGAGATAGTGTAAAGTGTTTAGTCAGGCTTGATATGTTTCTGTGGAAAAATTAGATAAAAATCCTACTCTTTAAATACTCGCTGGATAAATAATGACTCAATCTAACTCTAATAGCCAATCGAATCCACCGATTAAACCGAAAGGTGTTCGCAAAATTAGAACCCTAATTGAAGGTTTTGATGAGATCACTCACGGTGGTTTACCCATGGGGAGAACTACCTTAGTTAGTGGCACTTCTGGCACGGGAAAAACCCTGCTTGCTGTGCAATTTCTCTATCATGGGATCAAGTATTTTGACTATCCGGGCCTGTTTGTTACTTTTGAAGAATCTCCCACCGATATTATCCAAAATGCCTATAGTTTTGGTTGGGATTTAGAAGAATTAATTGACCAGGGTAAATTATTTATTCTCGATGCTTCCCCGGATCCGGAAGGTCAAGAGGTGGTGGGTAGTTTTGATCTTTCGGCCCTAATCGAGCGCATTCAATACGCAATTACCAAATATAAAGCCAAACTGGTATCAATTGACTCTGTAACTGCCGTTTTTCAGCAGTACGAAGCGGCATCAGTGGTGCGGCGAGAAATTTTTCGGCTCGTGGCCCGGTTAAAATTATTAGAAGTGACTTCAATTATGACCACGGAACGTATCGAAGAATACGGAGCGGTGGCCCGTTTTGGTGTGGAGGAATTTGTCTCTGATAATGTGGTAATTATGCGGAACGTGCTAGAGGGAGAAAGGCGACGCAGAACCGCAGAAATCCTCAAATTACGGGGAACAACCCACATGAAGGGGGAATATCCCTTTACTATCACCAATGATGGCATTAATATCTTCCCCCTCGGTGCGATGCGTTTAACTCAGCGCTCTTCTAATGTCCGCATTTCTTCGGGAGTAAAAACCCTTGATGATATGTGTGGAGGCGGTTTTTTCAAGGATTCGATTATTTTGGCCACAGGAGCAACAGGTACGGGTAAAACTCTCTTAGTCAGTAAATTTCTGGAAGAAGGCTGTAGGCGCGGTGAGCGGGCGATTTTGTTCGCTTATGAAGAATCTCGCGCCCAATTGTCCCGAAATGCTTCTTCTTGGGGGATCGATTTTGAGGAGATGGAACGCAAGGGATTATTAAAATTATTGTGTTCTTACCCCGAATCGGCGGGATTAGAAGACCATTTACAGATGATTAAGTCGGAAATCTCGGAATTTAAACCCTCCCGCATTGCCATCGATTCTCTATCGGCGCTCGCTCGCGGGGTGACAAATAATGCTTTTCGGCAATTTGTGATCGGGGTGACAGGATACGCCAAACAGGAGGAAATTACGGGATTTTTCACCAATACCACCGACCAATTTATGGGAGCGCACTCGATCACTGAATCCCATATTTCTACGATTACCGACACGATTTTAATGTTGCAGTATGTGGAAATTCGTGGCGAAATGTCGCGAGCGATTAACGTCTTTAAGATGCGCGGTTCTTGGCACGATAAAGGCATTCGTGAATATACTATCAGTCAGGATGGGGCGGATATCAAGGATTCTTTCCGCAATTACGAGCGGATTATTAGTGGTTCTCCGACTAAAATTAGCGTCGATGAAAAGACTGAATTATCGCGGATTGTTCGCAATGTACGCGAAAAATTACAGGATGAATAATCGGGAGTTGACTGATGGAGATTATTTTGAAGAGCGATCGGGTAAAGTCGGTCTTAGGGAAAATAACCACCAAATCAATAAACCTAATATAATCCAGAGAATATCTTTAACCCGGCGAATTACAGAAATCGCTAAACCTAATTCTAGACTACCGGTTAAGGAAGCACCCAGCAGCACTAAAGAACCTTCTAAAGTACCGATATTAGCGGGAATAAAAAAGGTTCCAGCGCGTACCAATTGGGCAACAGAATCAAATAACCAAGCATCGGCAAAACTGATCGGATGTTGGAGAAATTGCATTAAAACATAAATTTCTAAAACTCCGAGGGGCCAATTGAGAAAACCGACGATCAAGCCATTTCTAAATAGGGGCAGATTCCGGTAAAATTCTCCTAAACGATCATCGACACTGCGAAGATTTTCTAAAGGTTTGGCTAGGCGATCGCCTAAAAAAGAATGACCTAATCGATTAACTATTCTGGAGGATAAACGGAATCGCTGAATCAAGAAAAATATCAGAATACAACTGGAGAATATAGCAAGACTTAATCCGGTAAAAGTTTTAAAAGAATTAGAAAATTTTGGGGAAGCTAGGAGCAGAAAAAAACCGATAATTGCAAAGAAGACAAGGGAAGCAGTATTTAACGTCTTGGTCAAAATAATCGAGGCGCTGGTTTCTTTGTAGCTAATCTGATAGTGAGTTTTTAACATCACTGCTTTAAAACCTTCTCCTCCCAACGAAGCGAAGGGAGTCACGCGATTAAAGGCTGCCCCTACCATGTAAATTAATAATAGGCGAATTGTCCATCTAGGTTGGATAGGCATACTTTTAAAAGTTAGTTGCCAAGTAAAAACATCGGTGAGAAATTCTAGGAAATAAAAAATAATCACTAATGTCATTCCCCACCAACCGACTAGGGTGATTTGTTGCCAAACTTCTTGCAGATTTGTTTGGCGCAAAATTACCCCTAGTAAAACAAAACCTAAACCCAGAAAGATAAATTTAAGATATTTCATATTAAATTATGAGTTATGAGTTATGAGTTATGAGTTATGAATTATGACTGATAACTGATAACTGATAACTGAAAAAGCTGATAACTAAAAATAATTCCAACGTTGAATAAATGGCAGCCAATGGGATTCGACTAACTCGATCGCTTTTGGTTCTGGGGGATAATTATTTTTTTTATATCCTTGCAGACTGGCGATATATTTCTCAAAGCGAGGCATAGATATTTTTAAGTCGGGAAGTTGCAGTTGATCGTAAATTTTCTCGATTTGTGCTAGGGGGTCTTTTTCTAAATCTTCAAAACGAATTTCTACAAAACTATCGGCGGGTAAATCGGCACTATCTCCCAGGAGAGAATTAAGCATTGGGGGATAACTTTTCAGAATCGCTTGCTCGATGACATCAATAGATAAATTATCGTAGGGTTGCAGTGCTAGTTCCGGTAGGATGCGGGTGAAAAAGTGGCGGGTTGAGGGAAAAACTAGATAGGGATTGCGGTAGATATGAATAAATTTAGCATCGGGCCAGATAGCTCGCAATCTGGCGATGTGTGCCGTATAAACGGGGTTTTTGAGTAGTAATTGTTTGCCTTTTTGGTGGATGGAAACTTTTTTTAATAGATGAGTATGCCAACGTTGCCAATTGGCGATTTCTTTCTCGCTGCAGCCTTGAAAAAAAACCCCTCGCTCGAAATGGTACTGAAAACGTTGGGGAAAGTATAAACCATGGTAGTAGGAAAGGGGGATCATGCTGGCCAGGGCGATCGAGTCTTCTTGGGGTGAATTGGGAGTAACGGCAACGTTATCCACATGGCGATCGCTCGGTAGGGCCAATTCTAGCAGCGGTTGAAATAAGCGGACGATACCGAGGATATCCCAGGGTAATCCCACCGCTAGGGGCGAAATATAGCCAAAATGCTCCGATTGACCGAGTAAATTGTGCAGATGGGTCGTGCCGCTGCGCCAATAGCCGACAATAAAAATGGGTGCTTTTACCTGCACGCGGCGCTCATAAAACCCTGTCATTAAAATTCGTTCTAGGGTAGAAAAAGGCAGTCGCGCTAGGGTAACTGTCAGCGCCAGGGTTGCTGGGGCCAAATTGGGGCGATCGATGCCGCCATTAGTCAAAAATAAACGTAATAGGGTACTAAGATTACTACCGCAGAGGGGATGAAACAAACTGGACATATTAACTATTTTTTGGCGGTTTTTTGGCGGATAGCTTGACTGGCCAAGGTTTTGCCGAATTCCCAAGCGGCCCCTGGGAAGCGATGTGCATCAGCGACCACATCTTTAACGGCGGTGACAAGCCAACGGCAATCCTCATCGGAGAGGGTGAGGGGGGGGATAAACTTGATGATATTCATGCCGTGGCCGGAAACCTGGGAGAGGATTTGATGACGGGTAAAGAGGGGAACGACGATTAACTGGGAAAATAGCCCTTTATTGGCGGTTTCTAGCATTTTCCAGGCGGCTTTTAGTGACCAACTGCTCGGCTCGGCAAATTCCAAGGCGATCATCATACCCAATCCCCGCACTTCCTGCAAACATTCGTACTGATCTACGAGGGGCTGCAGTTCTGCGATAATTTGTTGACCGATTGCAGCCGATCGCTCGACTAATTTTTCCTCCTCAATCACCTGTAAAGTGGCAATACCGGCGGCCATGGCCAGATTATTTTTACCAAAAGTGCTACCGTGAACCACAGAACGATCCATGCGATCGAATACTTTATCAAAGATCCAGCGACGACAGAGAACCGCTCCCACTGGCACAAAACCACCCGAAAGAGCCTTGGCAACACATAAAATGTCCGGTTCTACCCCCCAATGTTCCACTGCCCAAATTTTGCCAGTCCGGCCTAAACCGGTCTGCACTTCATCGGCTACAAAAAGAGTGCCATAACGACGACAAAGGGCAGCCGCCGCCGGGAGATAGTTCGGTTCGGGAATTCTCACCCCGTGACCTTGGATCGGTTCGGTAATAAAAGCCGCTACGTCTTGGTTAATTAGAGCTTTTTCGAGTGCGGTCAGATCGCCGAAGGGAATTTCCTTAAAATCGGCGACAAATGGTCCAAATCCCTGGCGATAATGGGGATCGCCGGTGGCGGAAAGGGAACCCATGGTTAACCCGTGGTAGCCTCCCTGACAGTAAACAATTTGGCTGCGTCCGGTGGCGTAGCGGCTGAATTTAATGGCAGCCTCGACGGTTTCTGTGCCGGAATTAGCAAAGAAAACTCGTTCTAATCCGGGAGGGGCGATCGCTGCTAACCGTTCCGCCAGCAATCCCGCTAGGATAGAAGCATCCAATTGGACTAAATTGGGCAATGCTGCCGTCAATACTTCTTGTAAAGTTTGCACGATCTTGGGGTGATTGCGTCCGAGAGCGAAAACACCAAAACCACTCAGTAAGTCCAGATACTTTTCCCCCTGATTGTCGAATAGGTACGGACCTTCAGCTTTAACGTAGTGGCGATCATAGCCGATCGTTTTTAGTACCCTAACCATCTGGGGGTTTAGGTATTGTTCGTGGAGGGCAAAGTTCTCTTCTAGTCTTTTTTCTATCAGTTCTAAAATGCTCATAAATTCCAGATTTGATGACTGAAAAACTAATTTTTAAACACCTCAAACCCGATTATGTTGATAGCACATTATCATGATTTTTGGTTATCTAATATTATAAATTATTGAATGTATTTTGTCAAGTATTTAAGAACTTATCTAGGACAATTAAACTAATTCACTCTTGTTGGCTAAAGGTTAAAGCGACTTTTAGATAATTTATTAGTCAGTTTTTATATGGTTGGGGCGCAAGCGATGCGCCCAAAATGTAATATCAGTAAACTGTTTACTGTTCACTGATAACTGATTACTGATAACTGATTACTGATAGCTATAAAAAAACCGACCAACAAGAGAGAATTCCTGTCAGTCAGTCGGTGATGATAGGCTGAATTTTAGTCAGCTTTATTTCTTAGCGGGGGCAGCCTTAACGAGTTCCAATTCACTTTCAGCGAAGTTATTGGTATTCAGTCCACCGGCGCTACCACTAAAACCGTGGTAGTTAACAGTGTTAAAACGGACGATAACGGGATAGAGGATACCACTTTTGTCAACACTGGCTACGGTTCCTACATCGTTGTACCAGTAAGACTCTTTCCGTTTGACTCTAACTTCGGCTCCGCGTTCGATTCCAGGCATAGCTGTTGTTTTTTTTTAGGGTTTAGTTAACAGGTTACAATCAGAGCGAGTTTGCCGAAAGGGTTTTTACTTTAAGTTTTATTGCAAATCTTGCCACTCCACTGCCACGAAATGCCCCGAACGTCCCCATAGGTCTGCCTTTGGTGCAATGTTAACGATTGTTAAGTTAAAGGGAATAGCCGTAGTCAGGTATTTTTGGGCCGACATTCCCACATCTGGCCCGATTTGAAAAGCGGTGGCAGTGGCTAAACCTAAGCCTAATAACTGAGAAATCAGACCTCTGGGGAAGATAAGATGAGTTCCTAAGACTAAGCCGGCGGTTAAGGCTAAAGTTACCGATAAATTGGTGCCACAACGCGGATGTAATGCCAATTGCCCCTCGCCATTTTTGAGACGACGGAGCGCCTGTTTGGCCGCAATTTGCAGTTCATTTGTATTAATCTGTCCGTAGAGATAAAAACCCCTATCGGTGGACAGTCCCCCCAGGGCCTCGTTATCTGCGGGGGAATGGTCAAAAGGCGATTGACGACGGGCAGCCATTTCGCTTAATACCCAGACGGTGGCGTGTTCCAAAGCGTGAACCTGTCGCAGGGTGAGAAATTCTTTGACACCGGGGATAAAGCCGATTTGTGCCAGTAAATCGCTGTCTTGCTGGGGCGAGGGGTTAAACCAGTCAAAAGAGGGGTTAGAAGGGCTACTAGAGGTCATAAAGTTGCGCTAGGGCGAGTTTTTTCGAGGAATATGAGGGTGCTATCGGGTTGCAAGGCGGTATCCCAGTCGGTGTCTTTAATGGGAATTGACCAGGGTGGTTTCGACAAAAAAGGGAAAATCTGACCACCGGGGAACTGCTGCTAGTTCTTGCTTTCGGTAAGAAGCGAAAGGATTTCAGTTATCTCGATTGCTAGTCTTGGTCATAAAAACTGTAGTCAATTAGCTGTCTAAATAGGCGTTAATGATAGCGAGAGCCACTAAGGGAGCGGTAATTGTTCTCAAAATGCGTTTTCCCAGTGATACAGGTAGAAAATCAGCGGCGATTGCTTGTTCTATTTCTGCCTCCGTCCATCCCCCTTCCGGTCCGATGGCCATGGTTATCTCGGTTGATGTTTGTAATTGAGAAAGTAGCGGGGCCACTGTTCTACGCGTAACACCAATATAACAAGTTGTCTGTGGGTTAGCTCCCCGCTTAAGGATGGCTAAAAATGGCTGTGGTTCTTCGATTATGGGAATAATCTGTCTTTCTGATTGTTCTACAGCTTCCCGGGCAATTTTTCGCCAACGGTCAATTTTTTGAGGACTAGGATTAACTAAACCGCGTTCTGTCAGCAGCGGGATAATCCGATAAACTCCTAATTCGGTGGCAGCGCGAACAATATCATCAAAGCCATTTTTGGGAATTGCTACCATTAAATTCACTTGTACTGGTAGTTCGCTAGTTTCGTTTATCGCTTCTAAAAGATGGGCAGAATTATCAATTATTTCCGCTAACCACGCTTGTCCTTGTCCATTGAGGGCAATAAAACGGTCATGGGATTTTAAACGAACAACTTTTTTAAGATAATGACTTTGTTCGGGTGTTAAGACAATTAACCCGTTTTCTAGGGTGTTAAAATCAAGAAGAAGACGGTAATACAAGGCGGTTTAGTATATATTGCTATTGTGTTCAGAATCACTGTCAGCTATCTATTTTAGCTTTTGTGGTGTTTTTGTATAGGGTAGATTAGCCTAAAACCGGCTCTTCTGGTTTCTGTGTGGAAACGAGGTCTATACTGATAGTTTCTTCCGCAAAATAGTCCTAAAAGTCTTGCCCAATAAGAACTTCAGGATTTCATAAGCAAAAATTATCACACAAAGTCGAGAAGAGCCAAAACCTTGATCATTAACAAACATGGGAATTGATTAATGAATTTACTAGGCATCGTTTTATACTCTTTTACTGGGGTGCTTTTGTTGGGGTTAGCTGTAGCTATCTGGTGGTTGGTCGATACCCTATCTTTATCCCCCACTAAACCGAAAAGAGCTACTTCTAAAAATAATCGTCAAAATTTGCCAATCAGTCAGCAGCAACTTTTCTACTTAGAAAGAGAACTTTTAACCCTCGTGAATGGAGATAAAGCTTTAGCGACTCGATTACTTTTAAGTATTAGATTGAGAAATCCCCAACGTAGTAAAAGCTGGTGTTATGAAAAAGTGATTTATGACTTAAAACGAGATCGAGGAGGAATTTAAATTGCCACTACAACAGTTAGACCTATTAGAAGAATATCACAGGGATCACCATAATCTCATTGAAAAAAATTTATCTACCTTGTTTAGATTGGTACCCGATTGGTGCGTCAGGGAAAAAGAATCGCTCGCTCTAGTTCCTTAGACAGCGATCGAGTTGTGTTATTATCACAGTTGTCTTCGGGAAATACTGACGCATTAGTGACAGTAAAATGTCTTGATGAGAGAGTTGATATAACACAAGTCAGTCCAGGAATTATCCTCGATGCTGATGCTTCTCCTCGTCAATTTATTCAACGTCGCAGCAAAATTATCCCGGCAGCTGGTGGCCAAGAAAAAAGCAACTTGAATCGATGTCTTAACCCTTGGAGCGATAGTGAGGTAAAATTAATTGCATCGGAGATCAAAAGAGTTATTGATTTTGCCCGGGCAGCCAGCAATCAAGCTACAGTTATTAACAGATTAGTCCAAGAATTAAGTTACTATGGTCTTACCTACTCAGATCTGTTATAAAATTTCTCCTCATCAAGGTATCTATTGGCCAATAGGAATTAAGACTTGACAATACCCACTCCCCAACCCACAAAAAATTCATGGACATAACTGCTAAAATTGAAGAACTGGCACAAAAATATGAGATACCTCCCCAACTGCTAAAGGAAGCCATGGCTTTAGAAGTAGAAAAAATTACTCTAAAAAATCGGCAGCTATCACCTAAAATTGTCAAACTTATCGAAAAATATACCGACTCCTCACAATAAATAAACTCTATGACTTTGAGACTGAAACAAATTCGCTTAACTAATTGGAAATGTTACCCTAGTCAAAATATTACTTTTAACCTGCATCCCGACAGAAAAATTCATATTATCTTCGGTAATAATGGCCACGGTAAAACTTCTCTGATGACGGCGATTTTATGGTGTCTCTATGGGGTAGATATTGTATCTAAAGAGACTATGAAAACCTATTTTTATAGAGGTGAGGGGGATTCTTCATCAGCAGAAGAAAAAGAAATGCGGGTAGAATTAAATTTTACTAGAAACGAGAAAAATTACTTTATCAGTCGCACAGCGAAATTAAAAGTTAATGGTAGCACTTCTTCTCTCAGCTTAGAGGAAGCATTATTTTATGAAGATGGAACCATAAGAAGTAACTCTAGGGAATATATCGAAGCATTGCTTCCTAAATCTATTCGAGATTTTTTCTGTTTTGATGGCTTAAAAATTGAACAATATACCCAGATAACTCAAACTAAAGAAGCAAAAGAAGCAATTGAAAAAGTTTTGGGTATCCCGGAATTAAGAAATCTGCGCGATGATACAGAAAAAGCCTTACAAGAATTAGAAAAACGTTTAAATAAAGCAGAGGGAACCAGTCAGGAATTTACAGATAAGCTGCAACAATTGCGAGAATTAGAAGAAGAAATTGATCTGCAACAAGGTCAGCGTAAAAATGCTAAAGATGAGGAAAAAAATGCTATAGTTATCTACCAAGTCGCTCAAGAAAAAGCTGCTCAGATTGAAAGTTTACGAGAAAAATTAGAGGAAATTAATAACTTAGATAAAAAGCGTATCGGTTTACAAACTGAGTTAAATAACCTGCAAAAGTCTATTGATTCTTGGTTAAAAACAGCTTCGATACCTTTGCTGATTAACTTTGTGCAGGAAATGGCCGATGATTTGCAAGTTACTAGCTTAAAAAGCAACTATAAAACTAATTCTACAGCAATTTTTAAAGCAATACTTGACGACGAAAGCTGTCTATGTGGTCGTTGTTTAGATAAAAGTTCTCGTGATTTTATACTTCAACAAATTGCCGAACTAGAGTCCTTAGAAGTGGACAACACCACCAGAATAGAAAAAGATCAAATTAGAATTTATTTACAGGGAATTATCCGAGATAATGCCAAATTTAGCAATTATAGTCAATTGCTTTTACAAAGAGATCTTTTAGAAGAAGAAATCGAAGAAATTAATCAAGATATGAGACAGCTAAAACAGGAAACCACGGGAATAAATCAAGATTCGGTGAGGGATATTTGGCGAAAAGTTGACGAATCGGAACAAAAAGTTAAGGAGATTGAAGAAAGGATCGAACGCTTGCAAAAGGACATTGAAATCAAAGAAAAGCAATTAGAAAATTTACGCAAAGAAGTGGAAATTTTAGCTAGTGAAAATCAAACCACATCGATGTTATCTAATCAGGTTAAAATGGCCATAGGTTTAAAAAATGCCACTAACGAATTAATCGAATGGCATATCGATAATTCTCAAAAAATGATTAATCAAGTAACCAGCGATCGCTATTTACAAGTAACCAACAAACCAGAGGAATATAAAGGAGTAGAAATCACTCCCGAATATACTTTAGGAATCCGTACCATCACGGGAAAATTATTAAATCCCGATGTCTTAAGTGCGGGAGAAAAGGAAGCTTTAGCTTTTGCTTTTATCACTGGTTTAAATCAAATAACCGATAATTGTGTTCCCCTAATTATGGATACACCTTTTGGCCATTTAGACAAAGAACATCAAAAAAATATTATTAACTCTCTCCCTAATTTAAACTCCCAAGTGATTATTTTAGCCACGGATCGCGATCTTCCCGATCCACTTTTAAATCTGCTGCTCCCCTATACTACTGATATGTTCAAAATACACCGTTTGGCTGCCGATGAAGATGCTTCCGTGATTGAAGTGATGGAGAATTACTAATGCAGAGAATCGATCCCAGTTTGAAGATTTATGCCTCGGAAACTTCCAGAAATTATCTACAGGTACTAAAAGATAATAAAACCTTTGAGCGCATGGTAGATGCTTATTTATTCGCCGCTGCTTTTGCCATTAAAGAAGACTTCAGTATCTACGGAATCAATCTGAGTAATCGACAAGATTTAATTAATATTAGCCAAATCGAGCCAGAAGTTATTTTAGCTTTAACCGCAGGAATTTATATTATCTGTAAAAAGAATTCCTATCCTCAACCTAGCGATGGCAAAGAAGTTTTAGATAAGATCTGTCAATACGCAGAAGTGGGATTAAGGGAATTAAAAGAACGCTGGCAAGGCAAAGTCAGCAATCAAATCCAAGCTGACATTGAGAGAATTATCAATAATCTCTAAAATTCTCCCTATCTAACTATCTTTTTTAGGGATAACGACAAATTAGATTCTTTCCACACTGCCAAAAAAGACGGGTTCCACGCGAATAGCAACGATACTAGCTGGACGTAAAACCATATATTCCCCTTGAATATTTCTGATCGGAACATTGATAAAATCCCTGGAATCGGCTTTCGGAACTAATTCGTTACTGTACCACTTTTGAAATTCTTGGATAGTCAAAAAACGGACTTCCTCGCGATGTCCACTGCTCAAGAACAAATGTACTGCGTACTCATCAGCCTTTCTACTCATTTTTTTTAACTAATCAGATTGAATTTTTGTAATAAAGTTGCCATTAAAGGCGGAAAAGTGAGACGCAATTCGCTCAGATCCGAGAAAATTAATTTTTGGTAGCTTGGCAGGTCAAAAGCTAGTTTACCCTTTAATTCCGCCCGATTTTGATAGGTTAGCAGAATTTGTCCGCCCTGTTTACAAGCGATCGCATAACCTAATTCTACACCCACTAGGGGACTGGGCAGTAATTCCGTTTCCTTTTGGCTAATCGCCGTAGCATCGGCAATAAATAATAAACTTTTGCGAATTTTGCGTAATTGACTATCACTCAACCGGGTGACATTGCCCTCAGTTCGAGGCGTTTCTTCCATAGTTAAGGGCAAACGGGAGCGTTTATTGAGATTTTCGACGGTTTCGGTCAAAACTGTTTTTAAAGCGGTGCTAGAGTCCTTAAATTGGCTTTGGGAGCTAAAATAAATGATGGGATCCAGCCAAGTGCTGAGGTCCTGTTTAGTAAAGTAAATTTCTTGGGAAATCAGGTCAATATTCGAGATGACGTAACCGCCACTACCTTCGAGGTAGAATTCCACCCTTTCCCCTTCTAAATAGCGTTGGAACCAGACAGAACCCTGTATTGTCAGACTATCATCGAGAAAATCGGCTCTTAAACCCGATTTTAAAAGACTATTGCGACTTAAGCGCAAGTCGTGGGGACGTTTGACAACCTCGCGGATAGGTTCGTATTTGTCCAGATACCAAGCTTTCAGAGCGATGATGGCCATAGGTGTGGCGATTAAAGACACTCTCCCATTTTAGCAGTAAGCACCGATATCCTCTCCACATTCATCGGCCAGGTAAGAAAGAGCGCGAAATCTTAACATCATCAGGTTTTCGTAGAGGGGATTTAGCTTGCAAAGGGGGGGAATCTCTAGAATTGTCCAGCTAAATAGGTTAATTTTTCGCGCAAAGGGACATTGAGCCGGAATTAGACGACAAATCCTGTGAGCTAGTTCAGGTGTATTGATTTCTAGGCGATCAATTCGTTGCCGCAGGGGTTGCCATAAATCCCATTTTGGTTGCGGTGACGGATTTTTCCGATTGCCTTTCGACCAAGGGGCGATCCAATTAGAGACAATTATTTTATTTGTGGTATAATCTGATACATCAGCATCGGCCATAGCTTTATCTTCAATTGATTGACTCATAAGGTTCTATCTGAGATTACGACAGGGCAAATGCTCTTTCCCGAAAATCCTCTAGGACGTTCGGACATTTGACCGCTTTAACGATAACATCTCTGGGATAAAATTACTCGTTAAGACTACACAGGAACGCTGGGGCTGCGGAGAGGAAATTTGAACTTTTGTACTAATTCCCGATCTCCGAGTTATCACCTGAAAGCTAATAGGCAACAGACGACAATAAGATAACGTCATGAGTCAGTTTAACTAGATTAATCTCTAAGCTTCCCCCAAAGATATTGGCTCTGATTAGAGCTATTTCTAGGTTAGCAAAAAGTCAGGTTTTTTCACGTCAGCATAGTACACTTTTTCTGGGTATAAAATATCACCCGCTTTTGTCAAAGATACGCAATGCAAGGGGTGGGGTGTGGGAATTATGAATTATCAACTATGAATTATGAATTGGGTAGTTGGCTCTCTTAGGTTTGGTGGGCAAAATGTATTCTAAGATACAGTCCTGCTGGCGGTCGCAACGCGCTCGCTACGCGAGAGCGAGTGGAAGGAACCACAAAGACACAAAGGACACAAAGATTGATCGATCCTATGTAAGTTAAACTTATCACACAGAACCTAGAAGAGCCAGGAGTTTTTTGCTGTGAACTGATAACTGATAACTGATAACTGATAACTGATTTACATTCTTTCCAAAACGGGAATTCCCAGGAGAGATAAGCCTAATTTTAGGGTTCTTGCCGTTAAATCACACAAAACTAAACGAGAGGTTTTAATCGGTTCTGCTGCTTTCAGAACGGGACAATTTTCGTAGAAACGATTATACTTTTTACTGAGTTCATAAAGATAATCACATAAACGATTGGGTAATAAATCCTCTTCCACTGCACTAATTACTTCCGGCAGTTGCAGTAATTGTTTAGCCAGAATTAATTCGCTTTCATCCTTGAGAATTAGCGGTGAATTGGCACTTAAATCCTGAAAATTAATATCACCTTCGCGACTGATACTCTGAACCCTAGCGTAAGCGTACAGCATATAGGGGGCGGTGTTGCCTTGCAGATTGAGCATTTTGTCGTAACTGAAAACGTAGTTACTATTGCGATTTTGGCTGAGATCGGCGTATTTAACGGCACTTAAACCGACAGTTTCGGCAGTCTTAGCGATAAAATCGCCGGTTTCTTCTCTTTCCTCGCTTGCCAGTCTTTTTTCTAAGTCAGCTAGGGAATAGGCGATCGCTTGATCGAGTAATTCTTGTAATTTTACCGTCTCCCCGGAACGAGTTTTTAATTTTTTACCATCTTCCCCTAAAACTAATCCAAAAGCGACGTGAACCACTGCCACATTATCGGGTAAAAATCCCGCTTTTTTAGCCACCTGAAATACTTGGGCAAAATGGTTAGCTTGTCCAGCATCAGTAACATAAATTATTCTTTCGGCCTTATCTTGCCGAACTCGATAACAAATTGCTGCTAAATCGGTGGTAGCGTAATTATAACCGCCGTCGGATTTCTTGACAATTAGGGGCAGAGGATCCCCCTCTTTGTTGGTAAAACCATCGAGAAAGACGCATAAAGCGCCGTTGTCTTCTGTTAGCAATCCCTGTTGATCTAATTCTCTGATTACTGTCTCAAGGTAGGGATTATAAAAAGATTCCCCCCTTTCGGTTAGTTTTATATCGAGAATATCATAGATTTTCTGAAATTCCCGTCGTGATTGTTGACAAAGTAACTGCCATGCTTGACGACTTTGAGGATCACCCGACTGTAATTTTACTACAGCTTGGCGGGCAGTTTCTTTAAAGTTTTCGTCTTCATCAAAACGAATTTTAGCCTTTTTATAAAAGCTAACTAAATCCCCTAAATCAAGAGCATCTGCTTGGGTTAAAGCACTAGGATAAGCTTCTTGTAGATAGGTGATTAACATCCCGAATTGAGTACCCCAATCCCCAACATGATTAAGACGAATTACTTGATGATGACGAAATTCCAAAATCCGAGCAATACAATCACCAATTATAGTCGATCGCAAGTGGCCAACGTGCATTTCTTTGGCAATATTGGGACTGGAAAAATCGACAATAATTTTTTGACTGGGGTTAGCAGCGGCAACCCCTAAACGGTTGTCAGTAATTAGGTCTTTTAATTGGGTTTCTAGATAACCTGGTTTCAGGGTAAGATTGATAAAACCGGGTCCAGCAATTTCGGGGGGTTGACAGAGATCATCTATCTCTAGATTTTTTAGTAAAGTTGTCGCCACTTCCCGGGGTTTTTGTTTTAATTCTTTGGCTAAAGAGAGGGAAATATTACATTGATAATCGCCAAAACGGGGGTTACTAGCGGCCACAATTAGAGGATCGGTAGCGGTGAAGTTTTCCCCAAAGGATTTAACTAGGGATTGGGAAAAACGCTCTTTTATTTGTTGGATAATGGCAGTCATAGAGAGAATTTAGCAGTTAGGGATTAGACAAAAATTGAGAAGGAATCAATTAGCTTCCTAGCAGTGACCAGATTATGGGTCGAATTAGCTACTGAAGATGCCGATTGATGGTATTCTTTCAAGACCTTTTTGCTCATCTTTTGTGGTGTATTCATTATAGTTTCGAGCCAACGAGATTAACAATCCAGATAACTTGGGTGATTGACCATCTTACCTGATCATAATCTGAAGGCGAATCCAATGCAGCTGGCTGCTGGGAAACATTTGCTTTAATATAGTAAGTAAGCTTTACCAATAGTACAACCATGTTAGCCAGTTATATTGATCAAGCGATGGCATTAGCTCGATACGAAATCATTGAAGAAGATGGCACTTATTGGGGTGAAATTCCACCCCTTCAGGGAGTTTGGGCAAATCACGCCAATCTAGAAGATTGCCAGCAAGAATTGCGCGAAGCTTTAAGCGATTGGATTGCTTTGCGTCTGTGTTTAGGTTTGCCGATTCCAGTGTTAGCAGGAATAGATCTTAATCTCCTTCCTCAACCCATGTCTTCAATTTAAGATATGTCTAAATTAACCGCCGTATCATGGCTTAATCTAGTTCAAAGATTACGAGAACTTGGGTTTGACGGTCCCTACGCTGGGGGTAAACACCCTCAAATGCGTCGGGATAATTTAACGATAATTATCCCCAATCCCCATCAAGGAGAAATAGGGGTAGGACTGTTAAAACGCATTCTCAATCAAGCGGGTATTACCAGAGAAGAATGGCTGGGAAAATAGCAGGGAAAACACCGCATTTAACCTACTGCTTAACCAATAAAACCACGGCATAAACTGCGATACCTTCTTCTCGTCCTACCGGTCCCAATTGTTCGTTAGTAGTGGCTTTAATTCCCACCTGGTCCGGATTAATCTTGAGAGTTGCTGCTAATTTGGCTCGCATCGCAATAAGGTGAGGTTTCATTTTCGGTTTTTCGGCAACAATTACCGAATCAATATTATTAATCTGCCAACCTTTATCGATAATTAATTGATTAACTTGTTCTAATAATTTTAAACTATTCGCCCCTTGCCATTGTGGGTCTGTGGGGGGAAAATAATGACCGATATCGCCTAAACTAAGCGCACCCAGCATGGCATCCATAATAGCATGGGTTAAGACATCGGCATCACTGTGACCCAATAAACCGACAGTATGGGCAATTTCTACTCCTCCTAAAATTAAAGGTCTTCCTGTTACTAATCGGTGGATATCGTAGCCGTTACCAATACGAATATTCATAGAGCAGTCCTCATTGTCGGTGTTTCTGCAAATGTGAGATGCACCCAAATTGCGGTAGAATTTTCTTGGGGATAATCTCCTAAATTCTGACTATCCACTGCCGATTGCCGCAAAGGATAGCCATTTATTCTATCAGATTGAGAAGATATTAAATATGATAACACTTGTGACTATATTTTTCACTGCCTTGCTGGCAGTTACGGATTTTACTTACCAAGTTTTGATTCATTTTCCCATACAAATCCTCAATTCTTTGGGGTCGTTGCTGTCCTATGGAGTAATCGGACTGATAATTTTAGTCCTAGTGTGGATTGTAGGTGACTGATTTCTCGGTAGAAAAAAATGAGAGAATCAGCCTTAGCCAATTCTCCCCAATTTAAACCAACCTTTAATTTTTACTGTTCACTCACTAGCCACTGCTTGGGGTTGTCCTTGCGGTTGGAATTGGAACAGGGAATAAACCACGTTACGACGGATATCAATCATCATTTCTAAAAACATCTCGTAGCCTTCCTGTTTATACTCAATTAGGGGGTCTTTTTGACCGTAACCGCGTAAACCAATCGACTCGCGTAAAGCTTCCATAGCTTGCAGGTGTTCGCGCCATAACATATCGATTTGTTGCAGGATAAAATAACGTTCGGCATCGCGCATGAAACCGGCGCGAATATTATCGACTTGACGTTCCTTAATTTCGTAGGCTTTGCGAACTTCTTCGTGTAGGAACATCTTGATATCATTAACACTCATATCCTCGATATCTTTAGCGGTAATATCTGCCAACAGATAGACGAATTCCTGAGATTTACTAATCAGTTTTTCTAAATCCCATTCTTCTGCCGGCAGTTCGGGATTAATATAAGCCATGACGATTTCATCCATGGTTTTTTCGGCGTATTGCAGCACCTGTTCTTTTAGGTCCATCCCCTCCAAAACCCGACGACGTTCGGCATAAATAGCGCGCCGTTGATTATTCATCACCTCGTCGTATTCAAACACCTGTTTCCGGGCATCATAATAGAAGGTTTCCACTTTTCTTTGCGCGCCTTCCAGGGAACGAGTTAACATTCCCGACTCAATGGGCATATCTTCTTCCACCCGGAAGGCATCCATTAAACCCGCCACGCGGTCGCCCCCAAAAATCCGCAATAAATTGTCTTCTAGACTTAAAAAGAAGCGTGTGGAACCGGGGTCGCCCTGTCTGCCCGCCCGGCCTCGCAATTGGTTGTCAATACGGCGGGATTCGTGGCGTTCCGTCCCGATAACGTGCAGTCCGCCCCTTTCTACTACCTCATCGTGTTCTTTACCTGTGTAATCTTCATAACTTTTGCGAATTAATTTATAGACTTCGCGTAACTTTTGAATAACCGGGTCATCCGTGGGAGCTTTTTCAGCTGCGATAGCGATTTTTTCTTCTGCTTCTAATTCGAGTAAACTTTGAGTTCCGTGGGTATCAACGGCAAATTTAACCGCTTCTTTCAGGGCATTTTCTACCTCTTTCGGTAACTCGGTGGGAAAAATTTCCGCCGAGGCGCGCCAGTTTTTTTTCTTCTTACCCGGGGCGAATCCTTGCGGGCGATTGCGTTCTCCTAAACTGGGTAAACTAAAGGCCAAATTGTCATCCTCGGGCATAACTAATTTCGGCATTAAATACTCGCGAATTTTCAATCGGGCCATATAGTCGGAGTTACCACCGAGGATGATATCGGTTCCCCGTCCCGCCATGTTCGTGGCAATAGTTACGGCTCCGGCCCGGCCTGCTTGGGCGACGATTTCCGATTCCCTTTCCACGTTTTCCGGACGAGCATTAAGTAAGTTATGGGGAATCTTTCTTCCCTGTAATAACAGCGAAAGCACTTCCGATTTTTCCACACTGGTGGTACCAACTAAAACCGGGCGACCCTGTTCGTGCATTTGTTGACATTCTTCGGCGACGGCGTTCCATTTTGCCTGTTCATTTTTATAGACCACATCGGCTAAATCTTGCCGACGAGAAACGCGGTTAGTGGGAACAATTGTTACTTGCAGGTTATAGACTTTTTCTAGTTCCGTTTCTTCAGTTTTGGCCGTCCCGGTCATGCCGGATAATTTCGGATAGAGTAGGAAAAAGTTTTGATAGGTAATCGTGGCTAAGGTTTGGGTTTCCTGTTGAATTTCTACCCCTTCCTTAGCCTCCACTGCCTGATGTAAACCATCGCCCCAACGTCGCCCCGGTAATACCCGTCCCGTGAACTCATCAACAATAACAATTTCACCACTGCGAACGATATAGTTAACGTCTTTTTTCTGGAGTTCTTTGGCACGAATAGCGTTAGAAATATAGTGCGCCCAGGGATTTTCTTGGTCGTATAAATCGGTAACTCCCAATAGTTCTTCCGCTCTTTTAAAGCCTTCATCGGTCATTAAAACGTTACGGTCTTTTTCGTTAACTTCGTAGTCTCCTGGTCCGTCTTCTACTTTTTGGCGCACTAATTGCTTGGCGATTTCGGCGGCGAGAATATATTTTTCTGTGGGTCGATCGATCTGTCCTGATATAATTAATGGAGTTCTGGCCTCATCGATAAGAATGGAGTCCACTTCGTCGATAACGCAGTAGTTAAAGGGTCTTTGGACAACTTCCCCCATCACTGTAGCCATGTTATCGCGCAGATAATCGAAGCCGAGTTCGCTGTTAGTGGTGTAGGTGATGTCACAGGCATAATTTTTCTTTCTTTCTTCTGGACTCATGCCGGCTTGAATTAGTCCCACACTTAACCCTAAAAAGCGGTGTACCTGCCCCATCCATTCCGCGTCACGACGGGCGAGATAATCGTTGACGGTGACGACGTGAACCCCTTTTCCGGTCAATCCATTCAAATAAGCGGGGAGTGTGGCAACTAGGGTTTTTCCTTCCCCGGTTTTCATCTCGGCGATTTGTCCTTTGTGGAGTACCATTCCCCCCAATAACTGCACGTCAAAGTGACGCATCCCTAAGACTCGGATTCCCGCTTCCCGGACAATGGCGAAAGCTTCGGGGAGGATTTCCTCGAGAATCTCCTCTCTTTCGTCATAATTTCTCGCTTTGTCTAATCTTTCCTTAAATTCGCTGGTTTTGCCCCTTAATTCCTCATCGGATAGGTTTTTAATGTCTTCTTCCAGCAGGTTGATTTCGGTGACGAGGGGCTGAAATTTTTTAATTTTGCGGGCGTTGGGATCTCCGAGTAGGGCTTTTAACATAGCAGTTTTTATTCTCTCGCTTCGATTAGCTCTTGGTCTGTGGTGTTAACAATTGTATCACTCTCGTTGGGAGTAGAGAGTCATTTATCCCTGAAAAGGGACTCTTGCCAGTGGGCAAAAATTAAGTTAGAGATGGTATCTTAGAGATAAGAATATGCTGATCTACTTTGATTCCCTAAAACCTTAAAAAACTTAGTATTGCCGACAAAGGAGGGTGAAACCATGACAGAAAGCCTTACCATGGCAGCCCTCTACGGGAAACTCTCAAAAATCGGACTTAAAAAAAATTATGTCCGAGAAAATGGCTTGCCCAGTTGGTGGGATGATGAACTCAATGATAAACCCGTTGCGGTCCTAGAAGGGGCAGGTTATATCGCCAAAAACCTCAATCTTGACCTCTCATCCTTATTAACCCCTCAAGAAAAGGTCAAATTTAATCGACCTCCTCATACTAAATTTAAACAGCACAATAGCCAGAATAACCAACATCCCCATCTAGCACAAGCTTTAGCAAGTCGTTTTGCTGAGTTAATTTCCTTGGGGGTTGAAGTTAATTATACCCCTTTATCTAAGGATGCTAAAACCATCAGGAAAGACATCTTAAGTCACCGGTCAAAGGTTGACTTGACCTCTCTTTTAGATTATTGTTGGTCTCAGGGAATAGCGGTAGGATACTTTGATCATTTTCCTAACAAAACTAAGAAATTTGCTGGATTAATTCAATGGTATTCCACTTGTCCTGTAATTATTCTTAGTTCAAAATATCAACAGTCGGCAAGACTCGCTTTTAACTTAGCGCACGAATTAGGACATTTAGCATTAGCACATCTAAAAGATGGGGTATTAGTTGATGAAGAGATTACATTTGATAATGATAGAGAAGAAAAAGAAGCTAATCAATTTGCCACTGAATTACTCTTAGGTGATTGTGATAACTGCCTTGGGGATAGGAAATTCCAAAATGTTGAAAGATTCAGTAAATATGTTCAAGAGCATTTTATCTCTCATCATCCGGATATTGATATAGGTGCAATTATTCTGAACTATGGATGGCATAACAGGCGCTACTTTGCTTTAGCCATGGCTACTTTAAAATTATTAGAACCCAACCCAAATGGCAATAAGATTATTAATGAATATTTGGCTAATAAGTTAGACTGGGATAAATTTGATGACGAAACCTACGAATATCTAGAAAAGGTGTTAGGAGTTTAACCTTGACTGATTCTCTTTATTGTTTGGATAATGACATTATCCTAAAATTGTCCACCTATGGCTTATTTGAGAAAACCCTCAATACCTTTGGAGTTGAAATTAATCAAGTTAAAATTCTTCAGACATTTCAATATAAATTTAAAAGGCAAGCGCAACAAAAAAGGAAGAAAAACCCTAATAAATATAACCTAGAAGACGCTTTATTTGTGGTTGAAACCTGCGATAAAATATCAATCTAGGGTTTGCGGCAAAAAGTACGGGCGAAGCATTCGGATAGAAAATCTCCGGTTTCACCGATAGGTTATTGCCCGAATGCTTCGCCCCTACAGGACGCGGGCCGATGAAAACCCAAGGTTTTGAAGCACGATTCTCTCAAAATCTTGCACCTGTACTGATTATTTATTCTCCCTTTTACCTGTCCTGATATGTAGCCTATAGTCAACGGATTTAGTATTAATCTTCTCTCACCGGTGGCTTAACTAAAGGGGAAACCATCATATTTATTGATAATTATATCTATAGTTTCCATAATTGCGATCGATTCGCCCAAAATGGAGATAATTTGTTGATAATGTTCTAGGTCATCGTAGCTAAGGTGGCGACCTTTGCGGTCTTTTAGCCACTTCTGACACACTTGATAACCGCCGATATAAAAGTTCCAAATTTGGAGCGGAATCCCCGCAAAATACTGGTCAGAATTAATCGAAATTTGTTGTTTATTTTCGTCATATTTCACCTGCTCGACTAGATTAGAACCCGCCACGGGATAGCTACTAATTTCTTTTCCCGTTGCTTTCATCAGGTGTAACTGCACTAATCTGTCACCTTTTTTGACTAATTCCCAGAATAATTCTTGATTACTGGTGAGAGGAACACGAGGAAAGTCTATTTTTAAAAATTCGGCGTAACGTTGGCGATATTGGGGAGAGTGAAAGACGGCATAGATATAGTTAAAAATGTCCTCTGGTCCAAAGGTTTTCTTTTTGTCTCCTTTGCCATCACTGATAAATTCTAAGTCAAGTTTTGCCGAAAGTTTGTTAATAAATTCTGGCGCTAGATTGGGACGGCGACCATTTGGCGAGTTGGTTGGTTCTGTTTCAAATAGGGTTGGGGTATTGGTTGGGTAAAGATAAAGGGGGAAAATGTAATTTGTTTCTTTTGTTTTATTAGAAATAGAGCAACATTCGATGATATTTTGTGTCACAAAACTTAAAGACCAAATCCCACTTTGTGATTGTTGTCGAGAAGTAATTAAACCCAAATTGTCAAAGTTTACAAAATGGTGCATAACTTCTTGTCTTGGAAGTTCAACTACATTTTGATGGTGATAATATTCTCTTAAATCAAAAGGGCGATATAAACATTTAGTAAAATAACTTAACCACTGACTATTGTTGAACAAAGCTCTTCTTTGTTCAACAATATTCCAATCTCTTGTATCTTTTATATTATATTTTTCTCCAATTTCTTTGTCGGCGATTTGAATATTTCTAAAATCTTCTATTCTCTTATAAAGAGATTCAAAATCAAAATCAAAAACAAAATGATCTCTGTGAGTTTTTACACCTGTTGAATTAACACACATAATATCAACTATTTTCCAGCCTTTCTCGTACTCTGGTAATAAAGCTGTATTTTGATTTTTTAAGAGATAAAAACTTGCTTCAGGTTTAATAATTTCCCATTCAGTTGAACTAATATCATTTTCATCTAACCAATGATACTTACCCCCAACTAACTCCTTATTCTCTTTCACCTCTCTAACACCCCACAAATCAGCATGATAAACCTTGGCTAAATCTTGCTGACTATCTTGATACTTAATAAAAAACGCAATCGCTACACCTTGCTGAATATCAAACACATTTTGATCGGTTGAACCATCGGGACAAACTTCTTTTTTCTTGCTATTCCCATGCAAATCTAAAACATAAATCTCATCAAAAGTCTGCATCAAATTTTGACGCATTCCCCGAAAAGTGGGATTATCCAAATAACCATGATTTGTAATTAACGCCACAACTCCATAACCAGTTTCCGCTACCCGATACTGAGCAAAGCGAATAAACTTCACATAATCATCTAATAAACCTTTAGGGTTTCTCTCTCCCAATGGTTTTCCATCTAATTGATAATAATCCTTAACTAAATTCACAATCCAAGGGTCAGTATTCATCGACTGATAGGAATAGGGTGGATTGCCTAAAATAACCATGACTGGCATTTCTTGCTTAACATCTTTTGCCGCAGCTGCTTCATCGCGAATGCGATTTAAAAAACCATCAGCAGCGGGAATTTGAAAAGCTTCCTGTAGGGTGTTAGTGAGATACATTCCTAAGCGTTCATCGGCACTAAAATCATAGCCTAATTCCTGAAGTTGTAAACCTAACTTCATGTGTGCTACGGTGTAGGGAGCCATCAGTAATTCAAACCCAAAGAGACGGGGTAATAAATGTTTACTGACATAACTAGACCACATCCCTTTCTGTTGACGAAAACTGTCATAGATATGGTCAATAACAGAGTGTAAAAAAGTGCCTGTTCCCACAGCAGGATCGAGAATTAAAACTTGGTGAACTTCCTGAGTTTCTTGGCTATTATTAGGATTTTTAATCGTAATTTTTTTGGCATCGGCCAAACCTTTAGGAATCTGAAACTTATTTTTTAGAATATAGTCCACACTGCGAACCATGTAAGAAACCACGGGTTCAGGGGTATAATAAACCCCCCTAGACTCACGCATTTTACTATCGTATTCGGCTAAAAAAGTCTCATAAAAGTGAACCACAGGATCCTGCTTGCGCGTGCGTTTTCCAAAGCTGCTAAGAATACCATCCATGTCCGTTTGTTGTAAAATAGTCGCTAGAGTATCCACGGCCCAAGTAATCCGCTCATCTAATTCTGTACCAGCAATTTGATGAAAAATTCCCCGCAAAAAAGGGTTAGTTTTCGGTAGTCGAAATCCCGCCGTTTCCCTGGAAAAAGAACTTATTTGATCCGTATTACAGCGTGCTGCGAATAACCCATAACAGATTGTTTGTGCATACATATCCGCGAACTGCGCTTCATTGAGATCACTAATTAAAACTCGTTGAAAAGATTGCAATTGTTGCCGCAACATTCCCCCGCAATCTTGATCTTTTAAAGCTTGGCCGATTGCATCTCGAATTAACTGCGCTAAAGCGGCCATTTTTTTCGCCAATTCTCGCGGTGTTGTGATCTGAATAACTTTTGAGAGGAAAAATTGACAGAACAATTGTTCTACTTGTAAAATACCCTGGGAATCAGGTTTAATTTGCTTTTTTTGATTAAGAGTTGCCACGGCAGCTGATAGACGCAATTCTCCCGATACATACCAACGAAATTCTAAATGATCGGTGATAATTAAATTACCCAAAGCCTGTAAATAACGTTTTATTTGGGGAGTATTTTCAACCTTTTTGAGAGAAGTTCCGATATCTTTTGCTTCCAGATGACCAATTTCTACTATACCCTGATTAATCACAAAATCTGGAGCGCCACAAGCAATCCTTTTGGGTTCATTGAGAGCTTGTAGGTTATTATTTAGGGATTCAATTAATTTTTTTAAAGCAGGACGATAACTGTGTTCTGTGGCGTTACCCTGTTGATAAATGCCTGTGATTTCCTCTAGATATTTTGGCAGTGAGTTACTCATTATCGTTGCGACATACAAACGTTCTTCTATAGATAAAATATAACCTCATTTGCCCCCAATGTCCACTGAGATGCCCTCATCCTGCTTTATCCCTATCCTCAAGGATACCAAAATTAGCTAGAATGAAATAATAGGCGATAATCTCATCTCAACAACTTCACCAAAATATTAACGATGGTCAAAGCATCATCTCCCTTATCTCTAGAGCATCTCTATCATGTTCCCACCTACACTATAGCCGATACTGCGCGCTATCTCCATATTCCTTTACCCACTCTGAGAACGTGGGTACGAGGACGCACGTACCCCACTAAAAAAGGACAAAAAGAGTTTTTACCCCTCATTCAACGACCTAATCTGAATATTCCGCAACTTTCCTTTACTAACTTAGTGGAAGCGCACGTTTTAAGAGTTATTCGCAAAGTTCATAACATCCCTCTCGATAAAGTTAGACTGGCCCTAGACTATATTAGTGAACAATTTAACACCGATCATCCTCTAGTTCAAAAACAATTTAGTACCGATGGAATTGACCTTTTTATTGAACAATTTGAACATTTAATTAATGCCTCCCGTTCGGGACAATTGACGATGAAACAATTCTTAAATAATCTCTTAACTCGTATTGAATGGGATGAACAAGATATCGCCACACGGCTTTTTCCCACTATCGACATAAATGGGGAAGACTTCAGCAATAAAGTCCTAAAGATAGACCCTAATATTTCCTTCGGAAAACCCGTGATCACAGGAACAGGAATTCCCACTAAAGTTGTCACAGAACTTTATGATGCGGGGGACTCTATAGAAGATATTGCCAATGATTATAATTGTCAACCTTGGCAAATTGAAAAAGCGATTTTATTCGAGTCCAATTGGCAAGCGGCATGACCTATCAATACACCTATTTTATCGACCGCGCTTTAGGAAAGTCTATCGGTGAAGCTTTGCAAGAAATAGGGGTTAAAATTGAATTTCATCATGACCATTTTGCCCCAGATGCACCGGATACAGATTGGCTACCTATTGTTAGTCAAAGAGGATGGATAGTATTAACTAAAGATGTAAACATTGGTAGAAATATTTTAGAAGTTCAACAGATAGCCCGTTATCAGGCTCAAGTATTTGTTCTAGTTTCTGGCAACTTACCTCGTCAAACCATGATTAATATTTTTGTCGAAACAATCGATAAAATCGAAAAAATAATTCAAGGTAATCAAGCTCCTTTTGTCGCCAAAATATACCAAGATTTTCAAGTAAAATTGTGGAAAAATAAAAATGAATTAACCAGAATACTAGAAACTATGTAAAACTTATTAAAATATTTTTTATTCAGTAAAAAATTACAGCTAAATTTGTTGACAATATTCTCACCATTACCTTTGATGCAATTGTCGAAATTGTCTGAGCAGTGAACCGGTTTAATCAACTTCTTAATCCCCCCACTTGCTGTTAAATTTATCTCCGTTCACTTCACCCAGGGGAAGGGGGGGACTTCTGGCGAGATTTGAGTTAAACTAGAAAGGTTGACTATTGACAAACATCGATCGCACAGGAGTAAATTATGTCTAGAGTCTGTACTATGACGGGGAAAAAGGCCAATAACGCCTATGCGGTGTCCCACTCCCACCGTCGCACCAAAAAATTACAAGAAGCTAACCTACAATGGAAAAGAGTTTGGTGGTCGGAAGGCAACCGTTGGGTAAAACTACGCATCTCCACCAAAGCTATCAAAACCATTGAAAAGAAAGGATTAGCCGTCTTCGCTAGAGAAGTAGGCTTAAACTTGAATTTGTACTAAGCGAGTAGTTCGGAAGTGGAAACGAATCGGCTGTATGGTTGACTCCTCTGCTTTTGATTATTAAGTATTGCAACAGGGCGTGATGTGGGGTGAAAACTACCTTTAAGATTAAAAACTTAAAACGACCTGTTCAGGAGAATTTCAATGTACTCAACCCTATTAATGGCCGCCACCGCCGTGCAAGGTTCCAGCGAATGGAGTCCCAAAGTGGCGATTGTCATGATTATCTGCAATATTCTCGCTATTGCTTTCGGTAAAGCGACTATTAAACAACAAAATGTCGGTCCTGCTTTACCTTCCCCCGCTTTATTCGGTGGTATGGGATTAGGCGCTTTACTGGGTACTACCAGTTTTGGTCATGTCCTCGGCGCCGGTGTCATCCTCGGTCTCTCCCGTCTGGGGGTTATCTAAATATTTTTTGATTTTCTCAATCGGTGGCCAAAAGTCACCGATTTCTTTTGTGAAAAATTAACAATTATCCAATCAATATGACTGGGTGCATCTTATCTTTGTGACTTTCTCTCACATATAGGTTAGCAGCAGAAGTTATTAAAAGAGGGCGAATGCCATTCGCGCCTACAATAATATTATCGTGCCAATGGTAGGGGCGCATCGCGTGCGTCCAAATGTAATATAGATATTTCGACAAAATTGAGATGAACCCATTATGACCTTACCTCAAAAAAACTCTTTTTGGTACGATGAGCGATTTCAGAAGATTTTTTTACAGGTAATTATCCTGCTAATTGTCTGCCTAATTTTCTGGTTTTTTGGTCGCAATTTAGTGATTAATTTCCAACGCTTACGCTTAAGTTTTGGCTTTGGCTTTCTCTTTGATACTGACCGACCAGCCTCTTTTGCTATTGGTGACTCTCCTATTGCCTACAGTCCCACCGATACCTATTTTCGCGCTCTTTTGGTGGGATTAGTTAATTCCCTCCGCATTATGATTACTGGCATATTTTTGGCGATTAGTCTGGGAATAGTCATCGGGTTAGGTCGCTTGTCGGATAATTGGTTAATTCGTCAGTTGGCAACAATTTATGTGGAAACTATTCGCAATACTCCCCTATTATTACAATTATTTTTCTGGTATTTTGCTGTATTTTTGAAACTGCCGAAAATTGAGGAATCTTTAGAGTTTTTTGGCAGGGTATTTTTAAATAACTCAGGAGTCTATTTACCTTTTCCCGCTAATAGTTTCAGGACATGGTTAGCCTTAGCTATCATTATTTTAGGAATAATTATCTCAGTATTTTTATACCTAAAAAATAAACTTAGTTTATGCCTAACTAGCCTACTAATCCTAGTTATAATTCCTCTAATCTGGGGTTTAGAATGGCAAAATCCCCAAGTTAATCCTCTTAATCAAAATATTGACTTCGGTTTACATCTTTCTTCCGAGTTTGCTACTCTCCTAATCGGTTTAACTGTTTATACAGCTGCCTTTATTGCGGAAACGGTACGGGGAGGGATTCAATCGGTTAATCGGGGACAATGGGAAGCAGCTAAAGCCTTGGGATTAAAACCTTTATTAGTAATGAGATTAGTGATTTTTCCCCAAGCTTTGCCGGTGATTATTCCTCCTTTAACTAATGAATGTTTAAACCTGGTTAAAAACTCTAGTTTAGCGATCGCTATCGGTTATAATGATATTTATGCTATCTCTAGTACCATCGCTAATCAGACAGGAAAAGCTGTAGAGATGTTAATAGTAGTTATGGCCACCTATTTATTCTTTAATCTGGTGATTTCTCTGGCTATGAATCAATTAAACAAACGGGTAAAAATTCAGGAAAGGTAGCCTAATGCACCAGAATTTAGCGATAAATTAATTAATGAGCATTAGCAGAATATAAAGCGGTGATAATTGCTGTTACCGCAGGACTAAGACTAGATAAAACCACCACAGAAGCGGTGGCAATGATGATAGTAGTAGCCATTCTCACCATACCATCTGTACCTTTTTGATAGGCATCAAATTTATAATCTATGCGATCAATTTTTTGTCCTATTTCATCTCGCCACTTACTGAATGCGTCCTGTGATTGGCTGAATTTTTCTTGCAAATCACTAACTTCATCACTTAATTGAATCAACGCCGCTCTGATGTCATCATTACTGGGATTTTCGGGAATTTGCATGACCTTGATTAGCAATCAACTAACAACCGCCTACATTATAGCAGTTCTTAGCCATAAATTACAATTTTTTATCAGGAGGAGGAGTCAATCGCCAGCGTACAAAAAAACTATCAATACTTTCTAAACATTGCAAGTCATCTTTAGGTAAATAAGAATCTTTTAACAAGAAAGAAAAAGCCTGCTGAAACTCTTGCCTATCAGCTTGAATTGGACTAGCAAAATGACAAGGAATAACCTGTTTAATCGGCCATTGGGCAATTCTATCAACCCATTGACTAACCTCGTCAGTAGTGCGATTAAGAATCAAAGTTTGCAAAATTGGCGCGACTATTAACCTCCCCTCGCGACGCAAATTTAAAAAAGTCTTTTGCCAATCATCACCCCATTGAAAAGGGAATAAACCAAAATAGGCTTTTTTACTCTTTTCCTTAGCAGTAAAAGCATCTCGAAAGACCTTAATCCAATTGGGAACAGCTAAAACAGGAGGTTGAAAATAAAGAGCAAAAAGACAAATTCTTTGCCAACCCCGACGGCGATTTTCTGGGGTATCCTCCACCAGATCCTTAGCCGTATTTTTAGCGTGAAACAGCAGCGGATAGGGGTCTAATTCTAAAATAGCGGGAGGATTTTCTGGGATAGAAATAATGCCATCGGTTAGCAGCAGAGTTTGAGAGTAGTGATGAAAAAAAGCCACTTCCGAGAAGTACCCCACATTCAGATCAATTGCGGGTAAAATTTCATAACTAAAATCTTTTCCTAAAGGAGTAGTTGCCGAGTCAGCAGGTAAAATTTCTGTTCGTTTTGCCGGTAAACCCAACCAACTCAAAGGTAAATTAAGAGGAAAACTCCATTGATTAGGAGCAACATAAACTATAGCCTTAGGAAAATAACGAGCAAAAGGACCCACAAAAACCTTATGTTCAATCCCAGAAATCGTCGGCAAAATAATATACTTAACTTCCCCGTGTTCACTTTCCAACTCACGCATTAAGCGAATACATTCCGGAGTCGGGGCCACAGGTGCATAAACAAATAAACCCCCAGATGCTAACTTAATTACCGTCATGCGAATCGGCACAACCACATAGAAAATACCCTGCAATTGCTCAAATGTCCAGAGCGTATCTTTCACCACTTCTTGGCGAATTGTCCGTCTTTGACCGTAGGGATAAAGTGGTACAATTGGCCAGAAAGGCCATGATAAATCTTGCGGACTAATTGCGGCTTTTGTCATCGTCTGATTCTATGGCTGAAAATCTCTATTTTAGTTATCATAAACCCTTCTAATCCCCATGACTAATAAACTGCCCATTGATTCTTTGGTCAATACTTGGAATAGTCTCACGGGGGAAGTGATGAAAAGACTCCCCATCGACCAGTTGACTAATACTGTCCTCCAGTGGTTTAGTGTCAGTGATAGTCAAGTAGCGGAAATTTTAGAAAAAGTCCGTCAAGAATTACCCACCACCGAGGCGCTGTTAATCGGTAAACCGCAAACGGGAAAAAGTTCGATTATTCGGGGAATAACGGGAGTTTCGGCGGAAATCGTCGGGCAAGGTTTCCGTCCCCACACCCAAAACACCCAGCGCTACACCTACCCCGCAGAAGATTTACCCCTGTTGATTTTTACCGATACGGTGGGGTTAGGAGATGCCTATCAACACACAGAGACGATAATCGCGGAATTATTGGCAGATTTAGCTGAAAATACGGGACGCGCCCAGGTTTTTATCGTGACGGTAAAAATTGATGATTTTGCCACCGATAGCCTTCTGGAAATTACCAAACAACTGCGGCAAAAATATCCTAAAATCCCCTGTTTACTGGCTGTAACCTGCCTTCATCAGCTTTATCCTCCTAATATCGCCGATCATCCCCCTTATCCTCCCGATTTCGAGGATATCAATCGCGCCTATCAAGAAATTAAAGAAACTTTTAAGGATTTATACGACAATTCTGTGATAATAGATTTTACCCTAGAGGAAGACGGTTACAACCCTGTTTTTTACGGTTTAGAGGCATTTAGAGACAATTTAGCTGATTTATTGCCAAAAGCTGAGGCTAACACCATCCACCAACTTTTAGATCGGGAAACCAGCGATAAATTAGGCCATCTCTATCGGGACGTGGCCCGACGCTATATGTTAGCCTTTTCCGTGATAGCGGGAACCTTGGCGGCGATTCCCTTACCCTTAGCGACTATGCCCGTGTTAACCGCCCTACAAGTGTCAATGGTGGGGGTTTTAGGCAAATTATACGGTCAAGTCTTAACCCCATCCCAAGCCGGCGGAGTCGTCAGTGCGATCGCTGGCGGCTTTTTGGCCCAGGCCATCGGTCGGGAATTAGTGAAATTTATCCCCGGTTTTGGCAGTGTCATCGCCGCTTCTTGGTCTGCTGCCTATACCTGGGCCCTAGGAGAGGGCGCTTGTGTCTATTTTGGCGATTTAATGGGGGGTAAAAAACCCGATCCTAAGAGGATTCAAAGGGTGATGAAAGAGGCTTTTTCTGCTGCCCAAGAAAGATTTAAAAATGTCGCTACGGGAGGAGATAAAATCTAGTTATTAGCCCCTTAAGTGTTGGAGATGAAGCAGCCTAAGACAAGTAGCATATCTTCAAGTTAGCGAGATTTTAGTAATATTTGTCAGCTTTAGCCCCACTGGAAATTTACTTGTGCTTCTGAACCAGATCTATGGTTCAATACAGTTGAATATATTACGTTCAAGTAATAGACAAAATATATCAAAAATGTGCGGATCTTCTCGACTTTGTGTGATAATCATTGCTGAACATTCGTAGGAGTCTTGCTAGGCAAGGCTTTGAAGACTATCTTTCCAGAAAGTTATCCCTATTCTTCTTGCTTCCACACAGGAACGAGAAGAACCGAATTGCTATAATTAAATTAATAGTTAGGGTCTAAAATTATCCAAAAAGAACACAATGACATTTTCGCAACGAAAAAATATTCAACCGACGGAGGTTCCTGTCCAGATAGATTCTATGGATAGGGGATTGCGTAATGGGTTATGGTCTGCTATATCATTAGCATTTTTAGAACCGGTTTCTTTTTACTACACAAACAATTGTAGCCATGTGATTGTCTTAAGGCGGTTATGGCATAATTATTTTAAGATGCCACTTGACGAATGCCCAACTTATTGGACTTCACTTGTTGCATTTATCCGTGAGCGCTTTTTCCAGTTTAAGTGGAACGAGGTTTACGATTTCATCGAATGCCTGATATCTTCTTTTGACGAAAAGGACGAAAACATAGTTAGGAGTATGACCGAATTTATGAACAGTGTTATGGAACGAGACAACTGTGGCTATAGAATTGTTGATGGAAAGGTAGCAGACTTAATTGATGAACATACAATAGATTCTATTGAAAATGCGGCAAACCAAAATCGGTTTGCTGGTGCTGCCACACATATAACAACATCCGTTAGATTTCTTTACGATAGAGAAGACCCAGATTATCGTAATTCAATAAAAGAATCTATATCTGCGGTTGAATCTGCCTGTAGAGACTTTACGGGTGATCCAAAAGCTACACTTGGGAAATCAATCAAGAAAATTGAAGAAATGGGGTATCTTCATCCTGTTCTAAAGGAGGCTTTGTCCAAGTTATATGGATACACAAGCGATGAATCGGGAATACGCCATGCACTGATTGATCATAGCGCCGCAACAAAAGATGATGCCGTATTTATGCTTTCGGTTTGTTCAGCATACATTAATTACCTCATAGCCAAAAGTGCCTCAAGGCGATAGCGTTGTAGTACCTTAACCCCTATACTTTACCCACAGTTAAAAACGAAAGGAAAAAGGCAGTAAATCCGAGAGATTAAAACGATAATTTTGCTGGGTTCCACAGATAATAATCTCTGCTTGCGGCGCTAATTCGGCTATCCATTGACGACAGGCTCCGCAGGGAGTTAACTGACTAATATCATTCTTCCCATCGATACAGGCTATAGCGATCGCCCGTACTTCTCGATCGCCCGCTGCGATTATTTGCGCTAAAGTTGCCCTTTCCGCGCATAAACTCAAGCCATAACTAGCGTTCTCCACATTAGTACCAGCATAAATCTTTTTATCTGTCAAGACCGCCGCCCCCACCCGAAAACGGGAATAGGGAGAATAGGAAAGTTTCGCCACTTCCCGAGCAGTGTCACAGAGTTGTTGTCTTTCTTGTTCAGATAGGGTCATCGGCTGCCGATAGCAGGGAGTGGGGAATTGGGGAATTGGGGAAGTGGGGTGTGGGGTGTAGGGTTTAGGGTGTAGGGTGTGGGGAGTTTTCTCAGTGAACTGATAACTGATAACTGATAACTGACTCCTAACCCAATGGTAGATGTTGGATTGTTGCGAGAGTTCTATTTTCCGACAAAGATAAGCAAAAATTATTTATTGACTGCAAAAACTTGAGAATATTTAAATTAACATTCCGCAATATTTATAAATTCTTAAGAATTAATTGAGAAAGATTTTTATTTAACAACGATGTTATCAAGGTTACAGCGATTTGATAGAATTTCATAATGGGCTATTTTATGCTTTTTTAGGCAGCAATGCTTGAAACCCTTGCCACACCTAGAAGGTGATCCTAATCAAGACGGGTAAATCAGTCAATTTCACCCACAACGATGATCTTTTTTTTATGTAGTTTTATTGCAAAAAAAAAGTTTTTTTGACAAAAAGCACAAAGTATGATATTAACCCAACGTATTTCTGGCTGCGAGTAATTAGGGTTTGCTGAATAAATCTAAAAACCTTACAGGAAAGGGCTTTTAGCTTGATTGAGAGCTTCCCAAATGCACTTAAATCTGCTAGAATCTCTTAAAACCCTTGCATCACCCTT
>NZ_SFBO01000021.1:0-19501 GCF_007095705.1 Microcystis sp. Msp_OC_L_20101000_S702 | reverse complement strand
GCGATATCGAGGTCGTCTTCCCCTAATAGTTGCTCCCTCAACTGCAAGGATTGTTTGAAAAGAGGCTCGGCTTCCTCGTACCGTTCCCAATCCTGATAGAGCGAGGCTAAATTGTCGAGACTGTAGGCGATATCGGGGTCGTCTTCCCCTAATAGTTGCTCCCGTAAAGCTAAGGATTGTTTGAAAAGAGGCTCGGCTTCTTCGTACCGTTCCCAATCCTGATAGAGCGAGGCTAAATTGTCGAGACTGTAGGCGATATCGAGGTCGTCTTCCTCTAATAGTTGCTCCCGTAAAGCCAAGGATTGTTTGAAAAGAGGTTCGGCTTCCTGATACCGTTCCCAATCCTGATAGAGCGAGGCTAAATTGTCGAGACTGTGGGCAATATCAAGGTCGTCTTCTCCTAACCGTCGCTCCCGCAAAGCTAAGGCTTGTTTGAAAAGAGATTCGGCTTCTTCGTAGCGTTCCCAGTCCTGATAGAGCGAGGCTAAATTGTCGAGACTGTGGGCAATATCAAGGTCGTCTTCTCCTAACCGTCGCTCCCGTAAAGCTAAGGATTGTTTGAAAAGAGGCTCGGCTTCTTCGTACCGCCCCTGCTTCTGATAGAACAAGCCTAAGTTCGCAGAACAAAAAGCTACCAAAGGATGATCTTTGCTTAGAGTATCTTCGTATAATTTTAAAGCTTTTTTATAAAATTCTTCGGCTTGAAGATATAATTTTTGTTCATCGTAAACAAGAGCTAAATTATTATATACGGTTGCGAAAGCAGGATGATTACAATTCAAAAACTTTTTATATATATCTAATGCTTTTTTGTAAAGCTTTTCAGATTCTTCATTTTGTTTTTGCTCTTGACATAATATCGCCAGATTATTATAACTAGATGCAATATCAGTGTGATCATCATCAAATAACTTCGTTTGTATTTCTAGGGCTTTATCATAATAAGACTTGGCTTTTTCAAAATTTCTACTCGCCTGATATAATCGTCCCAAACTGGTATAGCTATCAGCGATCGCAGGATAATACTCTCCCCTAAAGTAATTCCTTCTTAATTCAAGGGCTTGTAAATATTTCATTTCTGCTTCATGATAGCGACCTTGATCTTTATAAATATCTCCCAAATTATCTAGATTACTAGCTATATAAGGATGATCTTTTCCCAATATTTCTTGGTTAATTGTTAACGCTTTTTCGCAATTAAGATTAGCCTTAGAGAAGTTAGCTTTCAATCGGTATAATTTAGCCAAGTCATTATAGCTTCTGGCGAGCAGAAAGCGCAAATCATCTCTTTGAGTAGTCTTGTTTATCTTCAAAGCTTCCTCAAATAGTTCTTCGGCTCTTGGATAATTTCCAAAATCTGTTTCGAGCCTTGCCAAGTTGTGTAGGCTTTGTCCGACCCAAAAATAGTCTCGATCACCTGAAGGCAAATTATCCTCTCTAATCCCTAAAGCTTCCTCAAATAACGGACGCGCGCCACGGTAATTCCCTTGAGCGTGGAGAAGTTCCGCATGATTATTCAAACTACTAGCAAGACCCAAATATATCTCTTTAAGATTTTCAGCAGATAAGTCCTGAGAAGTCGATCGGTCTCTCCAAAACTTTACGGCACGCTCACAAACATCGTTAGCATCCTTGTAGCGAGATCGTGCGATCAAATAATAACTATATTTATTCATTAAATTACCGATCGCTAAATCTGTAATGGAGTGATCTTTAGTCCACGACAAAACTTTCCTCGCTTGAGATGAAAGGCGATCACAACTTCGTAGGATTTCTTGTGAAGCAAAACGAATCTCGATTTCTTTTGGAAAAATAGCGTTTACTGCTAGTATTACTTTCTTTATATAGGATTGTTTTTCTTCTTGACTTAGCTCATCGCGAATGACTTGTTGAACAACTGCGTGAATACTAAGCAATTCCTTTTTAGAATCCCATTGAATCAAAGAATAACGAGTTGCTTCTTGGCGAAGTTCATCAAACCCTAATGGTTTATGTAACCGAGTTGCTAATGAACCTTCCCAAATATCAGGATTTTCGGTGAAGATTCTTTTGGGAATGGATTCTGGAGCTAAAAACGCGCAGATACGAATCAACTCTGCCGCTTCTTCATCTCTGAAAGCTACCTGTTCGAGAGCCAAAGTATAGGTTGTGGACGAGGAAGTATGTTCTCCTGATAGTTCACCTCGTGTTTGACGGAGTTCCTTTCCTCGTTCTGTGTCCCGATAGCGGGTTAAATATTTCTCTACGGTGATATTTTCTTTCCCAATATAAGCTCCTGCTTGGTCAATGGCTAAAGGAAGTCCTCCTAGTTGAAGAGTAAGTTCTTCAGCCGCCTTATTCTCCGATGGATCAAGTTGTGTGAAATCAGTTATCTCTTTTAGCTGTTTTGCCCTACGCAGTAAAAGCAACTTACTTTCATCGGGTAGAAAAGTAGATATGGGAATTTGATGTATGGCAGGATCTATTTGAGATGATCGGGTTGTTATCAAAATATCTCCTTTGTCCGACCTCGGTAAATATTCTTTCACAATAGAGAAATCATCAGCATTATCAACAATTAACAACCATCCTGATTGTTCCTCTAAGTGACTTTTAAGATTGCTCGCAATAACTTCAGGGTCGATATCTTTACACTCATCAGGGATCAGTTTTTCAGCAAGCTCAGAAACACTAAGGAAAAACAGGTATATATCATCTGCCTGTAACCAATAAATAGCTGAATATTGTTTGCTATATCGATAAGCGTATTCTATCGCGAGTTGGGTTTTGCCACTTCCCCCCATACCCACCAGAGCAAGTGAGCGAACATTAGAAGAATTTTTTGAACTAACAAAGAAACTATAAATGTCATCTAATTCCCCATCTTGACCCGTAAAATACGGATTTCGAGGGTATGGAACATAAAAATTCTGGTCTTGTTCTGCCAATGGTAAAATCGTTGTAGATGGGTATATTCCATAAAGTCCAAAAATATAATCGCCAATTTCACGCGCTATCCATTGAAGTTGGGTGCGTTTAGTAGGCTCTTGAGTGCTCGAACCCATGTGAATACACTCGTCCAGTTTATCCTGAAGGCATTTTTTCTGATCTTCAGAAATATTTTTGTAAGAACGTAACTTTAAAAGAGGCGGTAAATCTTTTTTGATTTCTGCCCAGTCAGTTAAGACATCTTCTAAACAATTCATAGTATTTGTGATCCTTCTTCTGTTTGTGAGTATAAATGTGCGTCGATAATACGGTCTGCTAGGCGTAGTGCTACTAATAGCATAGTAGTAATAAGTTCAGCAAACTCTTGACCCAAAATAAAGTAAGGTGTTTTTGGAGTGAAATTCATGGTTTCGAGTATTGGGTCAATACAATAAGGTATTACTCTAAGATAATTAATAATCTCGAAAGAAAATATTTCTTCATTTAAGCCTTCTAAATTTTCGGAAAAAGTCATACATCTTTCACGAAAATTTTCAATGCTTCTCTTTGCCAAGTCTACCTGTCCATTATTTATATATTTATAAACAGGCATAAATTCTGTAACCCATAACTCACAAAGAGTATGAATTTGTTTCCACGTATACGATATTCGAACCGCTCTAGAAAGTTCATCTCTGTCTAGTGAGGGAGAGAACGTTAAGGGAATATCATGGCTCTGTCCATTTTCAGGAATATAAATTACAAACTTATCACTGTCTTTTCTTAAACGTGGGTGAATAGGAGATGGACTAAATATTTCCTGGATAACTTGGTTTAAATTAATCATTTGTACTGAATTTTTTTCATAGATTTTATCAATCATTAAAACTAATTCTTCCAGAGCACCTTGATAGTTTTGACAGGTTCTGATTAATTTTCCAATTTGAGTTATAGAATCACAATTTTCCACCTGAATCGCTGGATATCTAATACTTAACTCCTGTAAAATAAAATTCCGTTTAGTAGGGTCTTTAATACACGAACATTCTGATAAAGCTTGTTGTAATTTAATCATTTCTGCTGTATCCATTTTTATATCCGAATAGTGTAGCATCTTCTTTTAAAAACCTTTAATTTCACATAGTTTTTACTGAGATTCTTCTGGTAAAATATGAGTTATAGACTGACATTCTTCTGGTAAAATATGAGTTATAGTTTGTATAAGAGCCTGAAATTGAATCGAATTTCGTGCGAAAACCTCCGTGAAATCCAGAAGTTCCTTCAATCCGCCTGAGTAATTGCGTGAAGTATTAAATATATTTAAAATATCAGTTATTGTATCATCTGCTCTGCTAATACTATTACTAATTTCTGGACGTAACTGATTGACAATTACATCCCTCCGTTGACGATTTTTAAGTGCATCAATTTCTGACAATAAATTTAGTAACTGACTTAGTTCTTGTACGCTTAAGCGTTTTGGCATCTTTACAGTGAAAGGCGGTGTTGTAATTTCAAGAGCTGGAGCAACTGGCATCTGTCCAAAATTACGTTCGTTGCCACTCCAGTCACGACTCCATAAGTAGGTGGGGGTCTGCTCGGTTAACCCTTGGGCGCGTAAGTCTATGAACTTACGCTGAAGACGAGCGGATATTGCTTCCATATTTGGAGGCCAAGTCTCGTTAAAAAATAAGGAATATAGTTCAGTCAGCAATTCCCTAGTATAAAGCCCAGTTTGTTCTGAATCTAAATTTTTAGCTTGGTCTCCTAACTTTCCAGCAAATAAGACAAACTGTTCGGGGAAGAACCTCGGATCTTTTTTGCCAAGCTGGTCACGAGGGGGATTCTTAATCTGCGGCATATAGTTCGCACAAGTATCCACAATAAATAGCTGTTGCGGCATATTTCTGTAGTAATCGCTACACGCACTTACCAAAAGGTCGTTGAAGTCTAAATTCCTCTCGTCATCTTTTCGAGCATCGGCATAAAATAACCGTCGCTCTCCCTCCAGAGTAACCCAGCCATGACCTCCCCAGTACAAGAAAAACAGGCTGGCGGACTCGTTCTGAAGCCTACTCAACTCATCTTGAATATTTGATTTAGTAGCAGTAGCGGGTTCAGAACCAGTAAGCTTTTTCGCTTGTTTTAAGGTGTCTTGGTTTTTGTCTAAGGGAGATAGAAATATGGTTAAGTTTTCAGGAGGAACCTTCTGATCCCTTAACCATTCTGCCATCCGAATTACATCATGAGCGGGGCCGTTGAGATTCCAACTCTCGCCCGCTTCGTATTTTTCGATGCCCACCAAAAGGGCTTTAGTGGTAGTAGGCTCGCTCATTTAGGTATCCTCTCGAAAATAGCGCTCCAGACATTGGGGTTATTCCAGTAAGCTCCGTGGGATGCGGGGAATGGCTGACCGTTAGAGACTTTAATATCTTCAACCTTACCGGGAAAGATACCAGACCCAATATAGCTTAAAAAATCACGCTCATCATAAATATTAAGCCATTTAGGGAAGTTATCTGGGAGCCTAGCTCCTGTTTGATATTTCATGTTCGTCAGCGCGTTCCACTCGTAGAGTAATGGAGCCTGTGAGCCGATCGTAACTAACAGATCGACTTTGGGTGGATCGGGTTCCAGTAACAGATCGACAGCCGCGATCCCACCTAAACTATGGGCGATCAAGATTACGGGATGGCCCTGGATACTCGTAATCTTCTCTCGAATAAAGTCCCGAATTTTTTGCCCTCGGGACTGATACATGATTACGTCGCCCGCGGTAGCCGCAATAGATTGGGAGAGGGAACCACGTTTTCTCAATGCCCAACCGGTGGGAATTTGCAAGATGCCATTAGTAGTAGTAACTACTGCTGAATCTAGTAGCTTCGGTAGCTTTTCTTGAACCAAATTTTTAACCCAATCGACGACTCCCCTTTCCGATCCCCCAATCGCACTCACGATCTCGGTGACAATTTGGTCGCGGCTATCACCCATCAGACACAGTGCCTGCGCTCCGTAGGTTTCGGAAACGAGAATGGCACTTTGAGCAACCAGGGCTTTGGCGATCGCCTGCCGATAATCGCCCATCGTCGATTGTTGAGCTTGATTGATCGCTTTTTGATAATTTGTATCTTCAATGATTCGATCTCTAGCTTGCTGAAAGATTTCTTCTTTGATACCTGCCTCAGCTAATTTATCTAGCAATTCTTGAGGTGGCGTAAAATTTCTGATGCTTTCATCTAAACCTTTCCCTGGTAATTCCTGACTTGGGGGAGGATAGTTGTTTTCTGGCTCGCGTAAGGAGAGAATTTCTAGCTCAAAGAAAGGATTTTGATAGAGTAAATGCCAAAGTGCTATCTTGTAGTCTTTGTCAGACAGATATCCCCCAACAGAACGATTTGTATCAAACGTCGGGATAGATTTTCCCCCTTCATTGAGCTTGGAGCCACACTCATCGCCCCAATAACATTCATAGACTGGAAAAGACTTATCTTCTTTCTTCAAGTGCTTGCGGATTTTCTTAAGAGTTATGCGATAAGCTGGTTGGCGCACCCCGGTTCCATGTACAAAAATGAAGTTTGCATTCATGTTTTTTCCTAAGATTTTCAGACTCTCTTGGTTTAGTTGCGTAAAATGTATCACTGAGTACACTTTATCCGTCACGGCGTGGCATAGGCTTAGGGTTGCTTGACGATAAACCCCAATCATTGTATATGTTGTCACCCTCGATCCCGCAAAGCTTTATTTAGGTTTAATGACCTTGTTTGCTTGAGCAGGCAGCAGGCAGCAGGCAGCTTTTTTCTCCCCATTTCCCTGATAATTGATCACTGTTTACTGATCACTGATATCGCGTACAATGATAAGATTGTTTTCAAAGATACAATAGGCCTTTGTCTTTGCTAGAGAGTTTATGAAAGTTGGCGATCGAGTTCGTGTAATTGAGTCCGTGGTGGTTTATCATCATCCTGAACACAAATCGGATCCTTTTGACGTGAAAGGATTAGAGGGAGGGGTGAAAGCTTTTGTCACCGAATGGCGTGGCAGACCGGTTAGCGCCAATCTACCTGTCCTCGTTGAGTTCAGTAAAAAGTTTAAAGCCCATTTTCGAGATTTTGAGTTAGAAATCGTGGAAAAAGCCGCCGAATAGGGACTTTTTCGCTTATTTAAGCTACAAAGCGAATAAATTTATTTTTGCCCACCTGTAGGACTTTTCCGGCTAAAGCTTTGGCTGTCTCAAAACTTTTGTCCACATCGGTGATTTTCTCGCTATCGATTCTGACTGCACCCCCCTGAATCTGTCTTCTCCCTTCGCCGCTACTTTTACATAAGCCGGTGGCCGAGAGAAGATAGAATAGTTTTAGGGGAAAAGTGACCGCTGCTAGGGAAAATTCGGGGACAGAGGCCGCAGCTGCCGTATTTCCCTGTAGAACTATCTCCTGCGCCGTTTTTTGTGCCTTTAATGCCTCCTCTGTCCCGTGAAACTGGGCAACTACCTCGATCGCCAGTTGTTTTTGTGCCTCCCGCGGATTGCTTGGGGTAGCATCTAAAGGCAAATTTGTCAATAGTTCGTAATAATCTTTTAACAAAGCGTCGGGGGTTTTTTCCAGTTTCGAGTACATGGACAGGGCCGATTCCCGCAATCCCACATAATTATTCAGGGATTTGGACATTTTTTGACTGCCATCGGTTCCGATTAAAATCGGTAAAAGTAACCCGAATTGCGGTTTTTTGCCGAAATATTTCTGTAAATCGCGACCGACGGCAATATTAAATTTTTGATCGGTTCCTCCCAATTCGACATCGGCCTCAACAGCTACGGAATCATAACCCTGCATTAAGGGATAGAGAAATTCATGGAGAAAAATCGGGTTTTCTCGGTCGTAGCGTTCGGAAAAGCCTTCTTTTGCCAACATTTGCCCGACGGTCATGGTGGAGAGAAGTTCGAGAATTTGCGAGAGGTCTAATTTCCCCAACCATTCCGAGTTATAGCGAATTTCTAGGCGATTAGGGGTGTTAAAATCTAAAATTGGGCGTAATTGTGCCAGATAATTCTCGGCATTAGCTCTCACTTCTTCGCTCGTCAATTGTTTTCTAACTTCCGATTTTCCCGTCGGATCGCCAATTCTAGCGGTAAAATCACCAATAATCACCACTGCTACATGACCGGCATCCTGGAAGGCCCGCAGTTTCCGAAAAGGAATACTATGACCTAGGTGAATATCGCTGCCGGTGGGGTCAATACCTAGTTTAATTCTTAAAGGGCGATCGGTAGTTTGCAGTAGTTGGGTTAAATTTTCTCTAGGATCTGGGGAGTCGGGTTGATGGGGGAATAAATCACTGGTTCCACGGGTTAACCAGTCTAGGGAGGAAGATACGGTCATTGTTGCTCATTTTCCACAGCCTTCCCATTATAGTTTTTTATTATGTCAAGTAACAAGCAAAAGGTAAATAAACCGGTATCTTCAGTAAAAGTCGATAACACCTTGACAATTCTCCCGATCGAATATAGAGTCTTAAAATCTTCTTTTTCAAAATTATCAAAAAATTTTCTGTCTTGAATTGCGATCAGATAAGCCAATGAATCCTAGTTGGAATAACTCTATACCAGTGCAGAGGATCAAAGTTTCTGTAATTGTTTCTACCTATAAATCAGCAGAGTTTATCCAGGGTTGTCTAGAGGATTTAGTTACTCAAACTCTTTATGAAAAGGGAGAAGTAGAAATTATTATTATCGATAGTGCTTCTCCAGAGAATGAAGCGGAGATTATCCAAGAGTCTCAAGAAAATTATCCTAATATTATTTACCAGAGAACTCAAGAACGAGAAACCCTTTATCAAGCTTGGAATCGCGCTATTAAACTAGCTAGGGGTTCCTATATCACCAATGGGAATACTGATGATCGTCGCTGTTTTAATGCTCTGGAAATTATGGCTAATTATCTAGATAACAATAGAGAGATTAGTTTAGTTTATGCCGATCAATTAATTACTACAATTAAAAATGATACTTTTGCTACTACACCAGCTTTAAAACATTGGAATTGGCCAAATTACTCCTATCAACAGATGCGTCAAGGTTGTTGTGTGGGTTCTCAACCAATGTGGCGAAAAATGCTGCACGATAAATATGGTTATTTTCAGGAAAGTTTTCACTGTGCTGGTGATTACGAATTTTGGTTAAGAATCGGCAGTCAAGGGGAAAAAATGGCTTTGATTCCTGAGATTTTAGGGTTATATTATTTAAATCTCCAAGGTTTAGAACATGGCAGCAATGGTCAAGCATTAGAGGAACATTATCAAGTGTGTAAAATCTACGAAATTCCTCACCCAGAAATTAAGGAGCTAGAAATTAAACCCAATCCAGTTAAGATGGAAGATTTAGGGAAAATTTTAAATAAGGATGAGCGAGAAAAATTACAAACAATTCAAGCTATCTCCCAGAATAAAACTCCAATTATTGTTATTGATGGCGTAATTTTTCAAATCGATCAAGGAAAATTAGCCAGGGTTTGGTCTTCAATTCTAGAGCATTGGAGTCAATTAGAATTGAGTCAACACATTGTTATTTTAGATAGAAATAACACCGCACCACGATGGGAAAAATTTAAATATTGGCCCGCAGAATCCTACGATTATAATTGTACGGGAAAGGATGCCAGAAAAATCCAAACTATTTGCGATCGCCTACAGGCTAATTTATTTATTTCCACTTTTTATACCAGTCCCTTAACCACTCCTTCTCTACTTTTGCTTGCTTCTGATTTCCCAGAAGAAAACGGCAATTTACCAGTAGATTTAGAAAAACACTATGCCATTTTATCCGCTTCTAGAATCATCGCTTTTTCCTCTGATATCGCCCAAAATTTAAGAAGGTTATACCCGAAAATTACCCCCGAAAAAATTGATATTATCGAGTTTTTTGAAGTTAATCAAAAACTGGCGGAAGAAATCAGTAATTTTCTCTGGTATGCGCTCAGTGAACGGAACGAATCAAGTCAGCATCAAGTCTGGTTAGAGTTAAGAAAATTACAGGAAGCACAACAGACAATGTATCTGAAACAACAGCAAGATTATCATACTATGCAAGAGATGGAAATATCACTAAGAGAATTAGAAAATAATCATAATAATCTTCAAACAAATAATCATAAATTACAGGAAGAAATTAACTATTTGTCCTCCCGTAAGGGAATAGTAAAAACCCTAGCGAAAACTTCTATTTTACTTCTTGCTAAGATCAAGAAAAAACTCCCAATATTTTAGGGAATTAAGAGAAAGTTTCCTAACAATGATCCGATCCTGGCACGGCAGTGCCTAAAAGTGGTAAAGTAATGTTAAGAATTAGAGGAGAAAACACTGTGCCACATTCGATCGTCACTGGAATTTGTGAAGGGGTTGCTGATTGCGTTTCCGCTTGTCCTGTTGCTTGTATCCATCCAGGACCGGGTAAAAATGTTAAAGGAACCGATTGGTATTGGATTGATTTTGCCACTTGTATCGACTGTGGTATCTGTCTTCAAGTATGTCCCGTCGAAGGTGCAATTCTGCCAGAAGAACGTCCCGATTTACAAAAAACTCCCTAATTTATCAGTTATCAGTTATCAGTTATCAGTTATCAGTTATCGGATGTAAGTTTTCAGTTTACTGTTTACTGAAAATGCTTCCCACTTCCCCATTCATAATTCATATTACTCTCTCCTATCTCCTTTTTACCTTACCATGGATTATCTTTTAGAAGTTGAACAAGTTTATGCTGGTTATGTGCAGGATTTATACATATTGCAAGGGGTTAACTTTCGCATTGCACCGGGGGAATTAGTCACGGTTATCGGTCCCAATGGTGCGGGAAAATCCACCCTCGCTAAGGCAATTTTTGGTTTATTAAAACCCAGTGCTGGAACTATCACTTTTAAGGGAAAAAATATCACTGGTTGGAAATCTAATCAAATCGTTCCCCTCGGTATGGGTTATGTTCCCCAAATTGCTAATGTTTTTCCATCCCTGAGCATCGAGGAAAATCTAGAAATGGGGGCTTTTACCAGTAAAAAAGCGATTAAACCCCTAAAAGAGCGCATTTATGCCATGTTTCCGCGTTTGGACGAGCGCCGTCGTCAGAAAGCTGGCACTTTATCCGGAGGAGAAAGACAGATGTTAGCCATGGGAAGAGCGCTGATGTTGCAACCGGATTTATTAATTCTCGATGAACCTTCGGCAGCTTTATCTCCTATCTTAGTAACCAGTGTTTTTGAACAGATAAAAGCGATTAATCAGACGGGAACTGCAATTATTTTAGTGGAACAGAATGCCAAAAAAGCCCTAATGATGTCCGATCGAGGTTATGTTTTAGAAAGTGGTCAAGATCGTTTTCAGGGATCGGGTCAAGATTTACTCAATAACCCGAAAGTAGGGGAATTATACCTCGGGGCGGCTTATCATGGTGCCAAACGAGATGATCAGGAATTTGTTAAGGATTGAGGGGGATTTTGATTTCTTCCCAGAATTTAGCGATAGGATAGTAATTGAGTACAAATCTCTACGGCCCTGATGTCAAGGTGGATAAGCCAGCAGACCCTAAATATATCTGTGTATATTTATTCATCGATCAAGACAATTGTGCTACTGCATTGAGAGCATAACTTTTAGCAATAAAAGGAGAAGTCATGGCTGTTAAAAGTCCTCCGTAATCAAGATTAAAACTGACTTCGCTTCCTACTTTTAACCTCTTGTTATGACTATCAACAACTAGATGATCGCTACTAGAACCTAATATTTTTATCTCCTGACTTGTTTGTAATCCAGAGATAAGAATATCCTGTCTTCCTAATGCAATAATAACTCGACGGTGAATGCCTTGATCGATAAAGCTGGGAACATTACCAAAAGCATCTCGACCAATTTCTCCAGAGGGTAGAGATGGTTTATCTTTGGATTCGATTACTTCAGCAATTAACCGAAAAGCATCGGTATATAAACCAGGTATCACTTGTCGATTAACTGTTTCACAACCTAATAAAATTGATTCTCCTAAACGCAGATTATTAATCCGACCAACTTCGCTACTTTTTTGATACCATTGATAGTTAGCAGAATTTCCTCCTGAAATAATCGGTAATTTTATTAAAAACTCCTGCTCAATTGTATCTGTTAACACAGATAATTTGCTCATATTATGGCTATCAGGTTTAATACCTCCATAACAAGCCAAATTACAACCCAGTCCAATAATTTTGATAAAGGGAAAAGCGAGGGTTTTTTTGATGAACTTGACGAGATCTTTCGGCAGTACACCTTCGCGTAAATCCCCTAACTCCGTCATGATAATAATGCGGTGTATTTTTTGCTTTTCTTGAGCATAATAGGAAAGTTCCTGAATTGTTGCTAATTCGGTATTTAAGCTGATATCTGCAATGTTAACCACTGATTCTGCTTGACTCAAGGCAGTACGCAACAGAACAAAAGTTGTCACTATTCCTGCTTGTTTCATTTTGAGAATATTTTCGATTCGAGAGTCAGCGATAAAGTTGACTCCACCTTGAATCATCGCCAAGGCGATCGAGGGATCACCCAAAATCGCTTTGGAAACTCCCATCACAGAAAGTCCCTTGCTGCCGTATAATTGGCAGAGTAAACGAGCATTATGGCGTATTTTCGGGAGAGAAATCTCGATTCTGGGCAAAAGGTCTTTCATCAGCCTATTTGCTCCCAATTGCCGGAATTGCAGCTAAAATTTCCCCTTTGATTTTCCGGTTTAATTTCGGAAAGCGATCGCATAAAGCTTGGACTAATTTCTCACATCCGTGTAACAAAACATCAGTAGTCGGTAACTGAAAATCTCGCTCATATTTGGCAATAATACGCTCAGTGGCTGCTGCGGTGAGATTTTCGTGATTAATCGCAATAGCGATAACTTTAGTGGGAGAAATTGCCTCAATTAGTGAAATTTCTTCCTGTAATTTTGGCATGGCTAAATGAGGAAAATCACAGCGAAATTTTCGGGCTGGGGGATGTTGTAAAATAATCCCATCGGGCCTACTTCCTTTCAAAATTCCCACGGAACTCATAAAAGCAGGATGACTCAGAGAACTTTGTCCTTCCACTAAAATAATATCGGGTTTTTCTTGCTCAAAAGCTTGAACCACAGCATTTTCAATTTCACCGATGACAAATTGAGAAACCAAAGCATCGATCGAAACCCCATATCTTGCTCCCTGCATCAAGCTAGTTTGTCCAGTAGCGACTAAGACAGACTTAATACCCAAGCCTTGGAGAGTTTGATTAACTGCCACCGCAGTGGTCATTTTTCCGCAAGCACAATCGGTTCCTAAAAAGGCAATAACGGGGATATTTACTTGGGAAATTTGCCCGGTAAATACATGAAGATCAGCTAATTGTGGTGGTTTACGAATGTCTGTAATTTGTACACCATACTGACTAGCTTGCTCCCTAAATTCTAAATCCTCGGAGAAGAATTGATGCAAACCATTAATAATATCCATTCCTGCTGCCATTGCTTCTAAAATTAGCAGCCTTTCTAGGGGGGGAATAAACGCTTCTAAGGGTGCTTTGCCGTAGATATAACAATTGGGAACATCTCTAAGTTTTTCTAAGGCTGTTTGTAAATTGGCAAAAATGGGAATATGATTTTTTTTGTCTCCTAATGCTTCTCCCGCATCTTTTCCCGCTAAGGAACTATCCAGCACACCAACAATTGTATATATTTCTGATTGTCGGATCAAGCCAGCTGCCGTTTTTCCATCCACACGTCCAAACTGATTTTCACAGTAAATTAAAGCCGTTTTTTTCGTTGATCCCACTTTCTTAATCTCCTGAATATTAGATAATTGAAATTTCACTCCTAACTCCCAGTAAGTAGGGAGGCACAATTATTTGTAGGATGGTTTAGCGGTAGCGTAACATGAGCGGGCGTTGGTTTTCATGCTTCAACCCAACCTACGTTCATCTTATATTTAATTCCACCCACCTACTTAAGACTATTTATTCTTCTTCTTCTTCTTCTTCTTCTATAGCATAATTATCTGGATCGATAATATCGTCTAATTCTTCTAAAATTTGCGAATCGGGATGAGCATCAGATTGACGTAATTTTAATCTTCCTGTCCGTTCTAACCAATAGAGAAGGGTTTCTTTGGAAGTTATCTGCATAACAGGAATTGCCTGATAGCGAGGTTCTTGACTAAGAGAAGGATTAAATTTCATACCTGTTGAATTTCCTTTGAGAAGTTATCTCTATTGGTGGTTCTATTGTTGATCACGAAGCAACCCACAAAAAACTGAAAAAAATTGTCAAGTTTAACAAAGTAAAAAAGTTCAGCTGTCAGATTTACTATTTGGACAGATAGATAGAGTCGGTTCCAATATATGCTCCCGATACTTGGGATGCAGACTCTATGGTGTAAATTAAAGTTTTCCTGTCTCGCTCAACTTAAATGTCAATCCTACGGTTTTTATCTAGCTAACGGAAAAGGTGATTAATAACACCAAAGCAACCAACAAAACCGCCCCTACTCCTTGCAAAATATACCATTTTTGCTGTTCTAAAGATGGGGATTTTGATAGATAAATCTTGGGTTCGCTACCATAGTTATTGATGATTCCTTCATCATCTACTGTATAGCCCTCTGGGAGAGGTATATTAAGTGATTGATAGTTTTGCCCGTTTATATCTAGTTTAACCTCAGCAGGAATTAATTCACTTCCATCGCTTGGGGAATAGACTGTCGCACCTGTCTCTTGATTAGATTTAGTAGAGTAGTGCATGATCATCTCTCTTGAAAATCTGAGTATAACACAGAATAAGGCGAAATGGTTTTTAGGCTAATTTTTTCCTAGGGCTTTAATCAGCAAATTTGGCTAATGTCGGCAAATTAAAGCAAAAAATATGATTTTATAACTTGACAAAGCTAGATAAAAACATTTAGTCAACTCGCTATTCACTTTTTAGCATACCAGCGCCATAAAACTCGGGCTAAACGTTGGGGATCGTGACGAACTTTGGCAGTAACTTCATCTTCTGCCATTACATTCGCTAAAACAATGCGATAACCCATTTTTCCCACCTCCTCGCGATCTAAAAAGACAGGATGACTATGCTCTTGGGCGTATAATTGTAAGGATTGGGGCGATGGTGAAGTTCTTTGGGCCAAAACCGCGTCAAAGACGCGCTCTTCGCAGACTCCTTCGATCGCTCGCAAATGATCTGCCACCGAATAATTATCCGTTTCCCCCGGCTGGGTCATAATATTACAAACATAGACGCGGGGGACTGTCACCTGTGCCAGGGCCTGACGAATTGCGGGAACCAACAAATTAGGGATAATACTGGTATAAAGACTACCCGGCCCGATGATAATATAATCTGCTTCCTTAATTGCCGCTAAAGCAGCCGGTAAAGCGACTGGATCGGCAGGATGACAGCCAATCTGACGAATTTGCCCCATAGCTTCGGTTATCTTTGATTCTCCCTCAATAGTGCGCCCATCGGCTAACTTAGCCCAAAGACTAACATCGGTAAGGGTAGCAGGTAGCACTTTACCGCGAATGGCCAAAACTTTGGCACTAGCATCGATCGCCTGTTCCAGATCGCCGGTAATCTCGGTCATAGCGCTGATAAATAAATTACCAAAACTGTGGCCCGATAAACCATCCCCGGTATGAAAGCGATATTGAAACAATTCCGTTAATAACTTTTCCTCATCGGCTAAAGCGGCGATACAATTGCGAATATCCCCCGGGGGTAAAATGCCCATTTCCCGACGTAATCGGCCCGAAGAACCGCCATCATCAGCTACGGTGACAATAGCGGTGATATTGGAACTATACTGTTTTAAACCGCGTAAAAGCGTCGATAAACCCGTACCGCCACCGATCGCCACAATTTTTGGGCCGCGATGGAGACGACGATGGGCCCGTAGGCGATCGACTAATTCCTCCGATGCGTCTGGTTGTAGTGCTTCTGTAATCGTTTCGACGGTGCGACTCTGACCCCAGAATAACAAAAAGACACCCAGCAAAACCGCCAGCGGCCCGGAAACAGAATTGGGGACTAAACGTGCGGTCGTTTCTAATGCTTGGGAAACAAACTCTAAAAAGCGATTAACTGGGGTTAATTTTACCCAAATAGCCAAACCGAAGGAGGTGAGAAAAACGCCGGCTAAACTGATTAAAAGCCAGCGTTTGACAAAAAGACCGGGAGAAAGCCATTTAAACCAACGATTAACCCGTTTAGGCGTTTTTCTGCCCACAGAAGCGGCTATTTTCCCCTTCTGAGCGTTGAGTTCCCGTAGCGTCTGTTTAAATGGACTCATAGATGTGGCCTGGCAGCGAACGCATTGATTCTGGAGAGACTGTAGCCGAAAAAGGGGACAAACTCAAGCTGACCTAACCTCCCACCTGGGAATAGGCTGCCTCAGAAATTGTGGGAATATCGGCGTATTTACCGATAAACGACTGTATAATGCTGTAAACACAGGCGGCAAATGCTCCCAAAAAGACGACGTTAAAAAGAGTTTCTAGCACAAAATTCGCCCCTAAACCCCTAGCGACGAAACCTAAGACCAATCCCAATAAAGACACCAAAATATCGATTAAAATCGCCTGCATGGTGTTAAACCGGATAAAATGACTGATGCGGGGATTGCGTACCACAGCCAAAAAGAGGACAAAAAAGATAATTAAACTGCCAAAGCTTCCCAGAGAACTATAGAGAAAAGCTAAGGGAGTTAAAACTATTACTAAGGCCGCTCCTAAAAAAGGAATTTGCTGAAAGATAGAGTCACCGAAGGCAAAAGCCGAATATAAGGGTAAAAGATATACTAAAGCTGCAAAAATGCGATCTTTTGTATCGGTTGAGCCGCGCCAAGTCATAATCTATTGTCTCCTGAGACTACTGCTAACTCTCTCCAAGATAACCCGGCAGCCCACCAGACTTCCCATAACCAAAGAAATTGATTGAGGCCGAACACTGTTGGGCCTCGATCGAGTTATTCTCAAACAGAGACGGGGTGCTTGGTTTCCTGTAACAGAGCCAGATATTCCTCCTTAAAATACTTTAGGGTACTTAAAATCGGATTGGGAGCGCTTTGACCAAGACCACAAAGACTGGTTTCTTTGACCATCTGACAGAGATGTTCTAGGTTTTCGAGGTCGTGAATATCGGCCTTTCGAGCGATAATTTTGGCCAATAATTCAAACATTTGTACTGTTCCCGTGCGACAGGGGATACATTTACCACAGGACTCCTCGCGACAGAATTCCATATAGAATTTCGCCACTTCCACCATGCTGGTGGTATCATCCATGACCACCATACCCCCGGATCCCATCATCGAACCGAGTTTGGCTAAGGATTCGTAATCCACGGGAGTATCGAGTAAATTAGCGGGAATACAACCCCCAGAGGGGCCGCCGGTTTGTACCGCTTTCACCTGACCATCGGGAACACCCCCCCCCATCTCCTCGACAATTTCCCGGAGACTAATACCCATCGGCACTTCAATCAGCCCATTATTGCGGATTTTTCCCGTTAAAGCGAAGATTTTTGTGCCTTTACTGCTGGCAGTACCGATATTGGCATACCAAGCGGCTCCCTCGCGGATAATAGCGGAGATATTAGCGTAGGACTCCACGTTATTAATCAGGGTGGGACAACCATCGAGACCCGATTGGGCCGGATAGGGGGGACGGGTGCGGGGAGTGCCGCGGCCGCCTTCAATGGAATGGATGAGAGCGGTTTCCTCTCCACAGACAAAAGCTCCCGCCCCGATGCGGATATCCACCTTAAAATCGAAAGTGGACTCGAATACTTGGGAACCCATTAAACCGAATTTTTTGGCCTGATTAATCGCTTTTTGCAGACGATCGATCGCTAGGGGATATTCGGCTCTAACATAGATATAACCATGATCGGCCCCCACGGCATAGGCAGCGATCGCCATTCCTTCCAGGACTAAATGGGGGTCACTTTCCAAGACACTACGATCCATAAACGCCCCGGGGTCGCCTTCATCAGCATTACAGATAACGTATTTTTGTTTACCCGGTTGTTTAGCCACCGTCGCCCATTTTAAACCGGTGGGATAACCGGCACCGCCCCGGCCGCGCAAACCGCTTTTGGTGATTTCCTCCACCACCTGGGCCGGAGTCATCTCGTAGAGGGCCTTGTAGAGAGATTGATAACCACCGACGGCGATATATTCCTCAATGCGATCGGGATCGATTTTACCGCTATTTTCCCGGACAATTTTGACCTGATGGGAGAAAAAGGGATGTTTTGAGTCCCCTAATTGCACCTCGGTTTTGCCGCCGTTTAAGGCCGCAATAATGGTGGCCGCACTTTCCGGGGTGACTTCTTCGTATAGGAGATCCTGGGGATCCACTTCCACTAACGGACCGCGACCACAAAAACCCATACAACCGACCCCCACCACTTCGACTGTATCCTCTAGGTGTGCCTCTTTGACGGCAGTGGCGAGGTTTTTTTCGATTTGGAGGGAGTTAGCAGCTTGACAACCGGTGGAAGTGCAACAATGCACCCGGATGCTTTTTTGTCTAGCTTTTTCTTTTGCGGCCACTGCCAATAATTCTTGTAAGTCCATATTTTTCTCAATCCACTAAAGTGAAAAATTACTGGGAGAAACTCTGTAGTTTCGCCAAGACAGTTTCCGAATCTTGTTTCGGGGCCACGACTCCATCGAAGACCACGGCCGGTGCAATCCCACAGGCCCCGATACAACGGGCCGACACTAGGGAAATTTCTCCATCGGCGGTGGTTTCTCCCACTTTGACATCAAAGCTGTTTTCGATGTCTTCGAGGATTTTGCCACTGCCTTTGACATAACAAGCAGTCCCCATACAGACGATACAGGTGTGTTTTCCCGCCGGTTTCAGGGAAAAGAGATGATAGAAGGTTGCTACCCCATAGACGCGACTGAGGGGCAGTTTTAGCGCCCGGGCAACATAGAGGAGAACATCTTCTTCTAGGAATCCAAAGGCTTCTTGGGCCTTGTGCAGGACTTCAATCAGGGCTGATTGATTATATCCTGCTCGCTTCATGGTAATGTCGAGGACTTTGAAGCGTTTATCGCCACTGGGATGCTCTTTTTTCTCCGTTTGACGAGGATTGGCAGTTTGCATAAATCTTAACCAAATAAATTTTAGGGGCGATGACGGGAAAAAGATGGAGAGTTGTCGGTTTTCCTTGGTCATCTCCCTGCTTTTATTCTGACACTGGCTCCGGAGGGCGATCGATAACTTTATCTTTCCTTTAGTTATTGGGGGATATTCAGTTATCAGTGACCAGTTATCAGTTATCAGTCAGGGATTAGGAGATGGGGAGATGGGGTAAAAAGCTGCACTTGTCTCAACACTATAACACCCTGAAGCAATGGTTTTTTTGCGGGAAGCATCCCCCTCTGCTCGTAGGTTAAAGGGATGAGGTCATAACAATATGTTGCCAAAGGCGACTTTTCAGAATACAATAGATAAGAGTAGTCATTCATCGCTCAGATTAGTTAAGATGATATTACATGACTAATAATATTGACCATGATCGCTTATTTAAGGAGTTAATCTCCACCTT
>NZ_SFBO01000209.1:0-34219 GCF_007095705.1 Microcystis sp. Msp_OC_L_20101000_S702 | reverse complement strand
CTTAATTGATTAGTTCGCTCTAGATCAAAAACAATTGACAAAAATCGCCAAATATCTTTCTCTATAAGGGATGAAACTCTTATAACCCCCGTCCATTGCATAACACAAACCTAAGAACCTGTTAATCTAAGTAAATGCGCTCAAATTCTAGTTATTTAAAGTCTCTTTTTTTCAGTTTCCTATTGGTGACTGTGTTAGTTTATGTATTACGCGGCATGGGAATATTATCCTTTTTACCTGGAGGATTAATTTTGTTATTAATTCTCTCTTCCGTGGTGACGGGAATCCTCTACGGAATCGATAAAACCCGCCGTTTTTAGGAAAATATTGGCTCTTCCTTCCAGTCGAGATACTGGAATCACTTCAACAGAATTAAAATACAAATTATTTGGAGATAGACTTGGCTAATTATATTCTACTCAGACAAGCAGAACGCTCCTTAGAAAGGATGCCTAAAAATGATCAAATTCCTATTCTTGAAGCTTTAGATACTTTGATTTCGGATTCTACAAAATTAGATATTAAACCCCTTTACGGAAGAGATGAACTAAGATTGCGAGTAGATAAATATCGAGTGTGATTTTTTGAAGATAGAGATAACAATCTATAGGTCATTACAACTATTAAACCTCGCGGCGATGTCTATAAATAATACCAGAACTCTTTTCTAGAGTGCTGTTTCTCCTTTCGCCATAAGACAGTGATTCACAGAAGTAAGGAGTTTCTGGTGTTTTCCACTGTTTTACCGCTTCTCATGCTTAATATCGTCTTCCATAATGTCGAGGTTATAGCTCGTCTAGTAATTCTGGTGAAACCGTCTATTCGTGATATCATAGAGTTAGACTTCGACCATTTGGGAGAGGCAAACTATGATAGATTATAATTTAGACGCGGCGCATAGCATTCTCTGTATGCGACCTACATCTGCACTTGCGGCGGAAGATTTTGTCAAGATTGCAGAGGCAGTGGATCCCCACATTGAAGCCACTGGTGGCCTTGCTGGCGTGATCATTGAAGTTCCCGAGTTCACTGGTTGGGATAGTTTTGGTGCCTTGGTCGCCCATTTCCAGCTCATACGCGACCATCACAAGTACGTCAGTAAAGTTGCAGTGGTGACTGATTCCACTCTGGTTAAACTGATCGAAAGTCTGGCTTCCCACTTTGTCTCAGCTGAAGTTAGGCAGTTCCCTTGGGGGGAAACCGAGGTAGCGACCCAATGGATCTTGGGCGGTTCCTGATTCCCTTGCAGTATAATAGACATTTCCAGAAATTAACCTCAATCTGGCCTAAATTTTGGAGATGTCTAATACCAAATCCGTTTTTAATATAGCGTTTCTGATTCACAAGAGGTACATTCCCGATCCTGAACAGGTTAATCAGCAAAGGTTTAAGTGTGCCGCACAGATGCGAGAACCGCTATAGTATGATTGACTGCCAAGTTATGAATTGTTTTTCGCTGCTCCCTGCTCTTCTATGCCTTTTAACAGGATTTAGCCATAATCGGTGGAGTTGTTAGGTTTCCTTCCGAGGGACTAACCTACGAAACTCACCCCATCACCGGCCAATTGATTTTTTTAGAAAACCCTAATCAAAAAATCTCCCCGTAATAAGGGAGATTTTAGCCAATATCTAGAGTTATTCCCCGACAAATTACACTAATTTCAGATCGGGATAATTGGCGAGAATGTCATCTTGACTGAGAATATCACCCTCGCTTTGGGGGGTCCAAATCACTTCTACTGCTAAAAGTCGATCGCCTCCCATACTACCAATTTGTTGCAGGGCCTGTTTCAAGTCTTGGGAGTCATTAATTTTCGGTAGAGAAAATTTACCAACAATGCCGGCTAAAATAGTCACCAAAATATAGCCTTCCGGTGCGCTTTTAGCTAATTCCCCAGCCGATTCGGGTAAAATATTTTCTGTAGAACCTTGACGCAGTTGATTATTGTAATTAGTTAAGGTTTCCGCCGTTAGTTTGCCGCGTTCGTTGAGAGACCACTGATTAAACTTCGCTTCTGCACTGCTGAGGCTGGTTTGTTGGCAATCGACGTTACCATAAACCCAGTATTCTGGATGACGTAACAGGGCGAGGGCCGATTCTTGTAAGACTTCGACTCGTCCCTCGGAGGTGCTAGTATCGACAGTTAGGGCGATTTGATTTAATTCTTGTTGCAGATAACGGGCATTAGCCAACAAACCCACCTGTACTTTAGCCACGGAGACGGTTTCATAACCGGATTCTATCGTCATACCATTCTCATCACTGCCTCCACCATTACGGAAAGCATTAACGAGGAAATTGGCAATAGCAAAAAAGATTAACAGAGAAATTAAGCCACCGCCACCACCACCCCAAAAGAAGGGTAAGAGGAAGGGAAAACCAATACCTCCACCGTAACCCGGGGAACTGTAACCACCACCTCTAGAAGGGCTAATACTGCGACTAGGGGCGCGAAAACTACCGCCACCCATTCTACCCCCCGATGCCGCTAAAGCACTGGGAATAGAACCGAAAATCAGCGTTGTCACTAATCCTAGAACTAATAACGGCTTGGCAAGCGATCGAACTTTAGTTAAAATTTTGTCAATCATAAGAACACCGAAGCAACCCTTTATTTACTAGGATAACCAGTTTCTCGCTCAGAGATAGACAAATCTTGAATAGGGATAACCGAATCAGTTATCAGTGATCAGTTATCAGTTAGAAGGTGTTGGGTATTGAGATTTTAGGGTTTTGGGGTTTTGGGGTTTTTTAGTTGAATTCCCCCATTTCCCCATTTCCCCATTCCCCCATTCCCCCATTCCCCCATTCCCCCATTTCCCCAAATTTATGACTTGGAATTTCTCCCCTCCTACGGATTCGGACTTAGGCGATCGCGAAGTACCCTTAGAAAATCATCATCTCTGGGGTAAAAGGATTGCTTTACTGGTGACAGGAGGGATTGCGGCCATGAAAGCGCCGCTAATTGCCCGATCTTTGCGGAAATTCGGGGCCACAGTCGTGGCTTTTGTCTCGGAAGAAGCTTTAAGATACGTCACTAAGGAAGCTTTGGAATGGAGTACGCTTAATCCCGTAGTTAGTCAATTAACGGCAAAAGCAGAACATTTAAGCGATCAATCTCCCTTTGATCTTTATTTAGTCGCCCCTGCTACCTATAACACGATTAATAAGTTTCGTTACGGAATCGCTGACGGAGTGATCACTTCATGCTTGGCCTCGGCCTTGGGACGACAGGAAAAGGGAAAAACTAAAATTCTGCTTGTCCCCACCATGCACGGCAGTTTACATAATGCTATTCTGAGCGAATCTTTGCAAACTCTCGATCGCTGGGGAGTTCAGATTATGCCACCCCGGGATGATTACGGTAAACACAATCTCCCCGGGGAAAAAGAGATTACCGTGGCAGCCTGTGGGATTCTCAGTAATTCTGTCCTGAAAAATATGCCGATTTTAGTCACCGGTGGACCCACACCCGTGATTATCGATAATATTCGTCGTTTAACCAATCGTTTTACTGGACAATTAGGGGCCGCTATTGCAGAAGAATTATACCTGCGCGGGGCCAAGGTGCAGTTAATCCACGGACGGGGCAGCTATACACCCCCCGCTTATTTACCCCACGAAATTATTGAAACTTATGACGAGTATCTAGGGAAGGTTATGGGAGAATTAGAGAGTAAAGATTATAAATTTGGGATTTTTTCGGCGGCAGTGGCAGATTATCGCTTAGAAAGCCCTTTTTCTGGTAAGATTCCCAGTGGAGGGGAGTTAAATCTTAATTTTGTGCCGACGGAAAAGGTGATTGATAAGGTGAGAGAAACATTTCCCGATTTAGAGATGGTGACTTTCAAGTATCAGGAGGGAGTCAGTCAGGAGGAGTTACTGGAAATCGCCCGCAAACGCCTAGAAAAGGGCTATCAGGCGGTCATTGCTAATAGGGGTGAGGAAAAGGGCGATCAAGGGGAACAGGTGGCTTATTTGGTCACAAAAGCGGCACTGGGGAAATTTATCGGTAAAAAAGCGATCGCTATTGCCATCGCCGAATATTTAGAAGAGCGAGCCAAAAATGTTACAATCAAAAAAATTTAATATTTTTTAATATTAATTTGCAAAAATTTAGGGTAATACAGTCATGGGTAACATCAACTTCGTCAAAGAGAATAGGATCGTGGTAGCGGCAGATGGAGCGAATTTACGAGAGAAAGCAGTCCAGAATGGCGTTGATATCTACACTTTTAGCGGTAAATTGATGAATTGTGGCGGTTACGGTCAGTGCGGTACTTGTATAGTGGCAATTGTCGAGGGAATGGAAAATCTCTCCGCTAGAACCGACTTTGAGCAGCGCTGTCTGAAGAAAAAACCCGAAAATTATCGTTTAGCCTGTCAAACCATGGTTAATGGCCCGATCAGCGTCCAAACTAAACCAAAATAGCACTTATCGGTTTTTTAGCTGCGGCCCGATCGGTGATCACCGATCACCGATCACTGATACAAACTAACTAGGAACAATATTTAAGAAAGCATCGAAGTCTTTTAATGCTTCTTGGAATTGATTAGCAGCAAGACTAGCATCTTTTTCTTTGGCTGCCGCATCGATACGTTCAAAGTGAACGAAAAGATTTTTCGCTAACTGCTTGGCCTTTTCTTGGTCTTTGGGCAGTAAATTACGGGATAATCCTACCATTTCCTGACGCAATTGCCCCAAAGGACCGTGGATATAGGTGCGAGTATCTACCCAATTTTTGTCAGCGATGAGGTCTTGCAAAACGCTCATTTTTTGGCGAAATCCTTCTATGGGTTGGATGTAAACCTGTAACTGTTCGATTTTTTGCGGACTATAGACGGTGGGGATAGTTGCTTGGGGACCACTGCAACTAACCAGCAGGGTAGTAACTAGGACTAAAACTAGGGAAATAATCGAGCGAAGACGTGGCATTGGTTTATATGTACTATTTAACAAACTATTGACGTTCTCTCCCTTAACCAGTCAAGGTATCGGGACGATTTTTACTTTATCAGGTTGTGGGATTCCCAAATCAGATTTTACTCCCAACGGCCTTGACAGTAACTCGGTGTCAATAACTAGGGTTTGCGGCAAAAAGTTTTTCCTGGGGACAGGGTGTGGGGTGTGGGGTGTGGGGTGTGGGGTTTTACCAGTTTTGAGGTGGCTAATTACCTAATTTTCAGGGAAAAAGTGTCTAAATTTCCCCCCGATCACTCCCATATCCAGTACTTTTTGATTGACAAAAGGTCTAAAAGTCTTATCCAACAAGGTTTTTAGATTTATTCAGTAAGCTCTAACTAGAGCTTATCAAATTGTCTCATAAAAGCTCGATCGATCCGATCTTTCCATAACCATAATAACGGTGATTGCCAGCCAAAACCGCCCCAAGATGCGATCGCTTGTTGGTCTCCTGTCCCGATTAAACTCAGATAATTTTTCTGGGGAAAATAGGGTTTTAGAGGCTGATTTTGCAGAATTATTGCTAAATTATCGAATAGGGGTTTTCCTTGTCGGACGGCAAAAACTCCCGCTTTCGGACGGGGATAATCTGGAATCGTGGCAATATCTCCCACGGCAAAAATATGGGGATGGGAAAGAGATTGCAGATAATTATTCACTAAAATAAACCCTTTTTCATCTGTCAGTAATCCTGACGCTTTTATCCAACTAGGGGCCGAGGCAGCCGTTACCCAAATTGTATAATCCGTGGGTAAAATTAACCCCGATGAACAGATAATCCGATCTGCTTGCACTGCTGTCACATCCGTTGATAAATATAATCTAATTCCCCTTTGTTTAAAAATATTCTCTAAACGTTGACCGACCCAATTATTATGGGCTGGTAGTAGTTTTTTTCCTCGATGAATTAGAGATAAATTCAAATTACTGCTAGAGTTGAGAATTTTGGCCAAACGGGACTGCATATTTAAAGCTAATTCAACTCCGCCTGCACCACCACCAACAATGACGATATTTAGAGTATTATTAGGGTTACTAACCGCTTTTTTGAGTATTTCTTGCCATCCTTCCCTAAAAATCGGTACTGGTTTGGCGGGAATAGCGTACTCTTTAGCACCGATAACATTATCCACTGCCGGGATGCTGCCGATATCGATCGAGAGATAATCAAAGGGAATCGGTGAAGAATTATGACAAATTACTTGACATTTTTCCGTATCTATGAAATTAGCCTTGTCTAAACAGAATTGCGCTTGAGAATACCTAGCTAGAGAAGGTAAATCGATATGAGTCTCGGCAAAATCATAAAAACCGGCGATGTGGCCGGGTAACATTCCCGAATAGGGGGTATGGGTGACATCGCTAATTAAAGTTAATTGAACGTTTTTTAGGGGTGATTGCCCCCAAAGACGAAGGGCGATCGCATGACTATGACCACCACCGATAAAAACTAGGCGCTTGACTAAATCCATAAAAAAAGGGGATTGCTGCCGGAAAAGTTAAATTCTAATGAATATATCTTCTGACACAGAAATTCTGTTGCAAAATCGAGGGTAGATAGACAAAAACTCAAGGCATCGAGGCCAGGAACTTGTAACCAATGACAGTCAATTGGGATTTTGATCTTTTCGGACTCGATATTCTTAAGTAAATTCTATCTATTATCTTCGCTTCCCAATAGAGAGAAGTCTATGCAAGAAGTTTATATCGTGGCCGCAGTCCGGACTCCAATTGGTCGTTTTGGTGGGGGATTAATGGGATTATCCCCGGCCGATTTAGGGGCAACAGTGATGAAATCCGCCCTAGAAATCGCTAATTTGCCCCCAGAAGCCCTAGATTTGTACATTTTCGGCAATGTTTTGGGATCGGGCCATGGTCAGTTAATTCCCCGACAAGCGGCGATTAAAGCGGGAATTCCCGTAAGCGTGGGCGGATATCGGGTGGATATGGTTTGTTCTTCGGGAATGATTGCCGTTAGTAATGCTGCTACCTTAATTCGCGCACGCGAAGCTGATCTCGTCCTCGCCGGTGGCATCGAATCCATGTCCCAAACCGGCTTTTTTCTCTCCCATCGGGCCCGGTGGGGTTATAAATTCCTTATGGGTGCGCCGGAACAATTAACCGACCTATTACTACACGATGGCTTAACCGATGCTACCACGACTGAGGGCATGGGTTCCCAAGTTGATCGCCTCTGTCTCGATCGCGGGGTTTCTCGGCAAGCATTAGATGAAATTGCCGCTTTATCCCACCAAAGAGCGGCCACAGCCACAGAAAAAGGCTGGTTTAATGGTGAAATCGTGCCAATTGAGCTTAAATCTAAGAAAGGTTCCACAATTCTTGATCAAGATGAGGGTATTCGTTCCGATAGTACCCCGGAAGGTTTAGGAAAACTGCGGCCGGCTTTTAATCCGTCGGGAGTTTTAACCGCAGGGAATAGTAGTCAGATTTCCGATGGGGCCGCCGCTATCCTTTTAGCCAGTCAAAAAGCTGTGGATCAGTACGGTTTAAAACCAATTGCCAAAATCCTTGGCGGTGCTGTGGGTGCTGGCAAAACCGATCGCTTCCCAGAATTCCCCGTCCTCGCGGTGAAAAAATTACTGGCATCTCTCAATAAAACGATCGAAGATTTCGATTTAGTGGAAAATAACGAAGCTTTTGCCTTAAATAATCTGCTTTTTGAGATGGATCTGGGGTTAGCTAGGGAAAAACAAAACGTTCACGGTGGTGCGATCGCCTTGGGTCATCCCATCGGTGCTTCCGGTGCGCGGATTCTGGTGACGTTAATTAACGCGTTGAAAGTACAGGATAAAACCCTCGGTATGGCGGCCATCTGTCATGGGACCGGTGGCGGAACAGCGATCGCAATTGAAAGAGTTTAGGAGGAAAAAGCTATGGTATCTCTGGGACTAGAGGAGAAAGTTATCGTCGTTACGGGCGGAAATCGAGGCATTGGGGCGGCTATTGTCTCTCTTTTGATAGATTTGGGGGCCAAGGTGGCTTACACGGATTTAGTCGCCGATAATCCCCAGGGTTTAGGCATTGTCGCCGACGTGACTAAGTTGGAATCTATGGAAGCGGCAGCTCAACAAATTGAAGCGGAATTGGGGCCGGTTTACGGTATCGTCGCTAACGCGGGGATTACCAGAGATAACTTTTTCCCTAAATTAACGCCGCTAGATTGGGATTTAGTGATTAATGTCAACCTAAAAGGGGTTAATCACACGATTAAGCCGTTTATTGAGGGAATGTACGAACGACAAGCGGGATCGATCGTTTGTATTAGTTCTATTTCCGGTGATCGCGGTAATGCCGGCCAAACTAATTACGCGGCTACAAAAGCGGCAGTTATCGGTTTAGTCAAATCCTTAGCGCGAGAAGCTGCCCGTTATAATATTCGCGCCAATGCGATCGCACCGGGGTTTATTAACACGGAAATGACTTTAGCGATTCCCGATAAAGTTCGCGATAAAATCACCGCCGAAATTCCCTGTCGTCGCTTCGGTGAACCCGCAGATATCGCCTGGGCAACTGCTTATTTACTCTCTCCTATTGCCAGCAGTTATGTCTCTGGAGAAGTCCTCAGAGTTAATGGGGCCCATCACACCTAATCAGTTATCAGTTATCAGTTATCAGTGGGTAAGTTATCAGTTATCTAATTCAAAGATGGAGAATGTGTTTGTTATTGTCCCCGCTAACTTGCTTGATGGTGGCATAAATCTATGAAATTTTAATGGGATCAAGACAAGGCAAATAACAACATCAAAAAACATAGTATATCTTTTGAAGAAGCAGTGACCGTATTTGGGGATCCATTGGCCGTAACGATTTTAGATCCCGATCATTCAGTGGGTGAGTTTCGTTTTCTGACGATAGGACAGTCAAAATCACAAAAGCTGTTAGTCATATCCCATAAAGAAAGAGAAAATGAGATTCGCTTAATTAGCGCCCGTTTAGCTAGTAAACAGGAGAGAAAAAATTATGAATCAGGAGTCTGAAGAAACGGTTAATGACGAGATGCGAACTGAATATGACTTTTCTGGTGGTATTCGTGGCAAATATTATCAAGCTTATCGACAGGCTAGTAATGTGATAATTCTCGATCCCGATGTGGCGGAAATTTTTCAAGATTCAGCCTCAGTCAATGAAGCGTTAAGATTACTAGCAAAAATTGCCAAGTCTGGAAAAATATGACTTATCAGTTATCAGTTATCGTGTGTAGAGTGGGTTAGTAAACTAGCGAAATCAGCGTTAAAGGAAAAGGGCAAAAATAATGGATAAACCGACACAAGCTTGGAGTGAGATGGCCACCGATTACGTCAATCTTTGGACAGAAACCGGGGCAAAAATGTGGTCAAGTTGGTTTGATATGATGGGAGCGATACCGACTCCTATGGGCAATATTAAACCAGAATTACAAGAGGCAACCCAGCGCTATTTTGATAATCGGGATTTATTGATCAAATTCCTAAAATTATCGATGGAAGCTTGGGAAAGTATCTTCCCGAAAATGCAAACAGGAGAAGACTGGCAAACAATTTTAGATAATTATACCCAACAGATGCGCGGTCAACTGAATAGTTTTACTACTACCACTTCCCAAAGTAGTCAAGATGTCAGTCAACTATGGACAATTTACCTGCAACAATTACAAAGTCTCAATCATTTATGGTTCGATCCTTTCGTCCTGTCAAATGACACAATAACCAAAGCTTGGTTAGGTAACACTTCTTCCTTGATCGAACTCAATAATATCTATTGGCAGAAGTTTTATGATGAGACTTTTGGCCAATGGTTACAGATGCCTTTATTGGGATTGCCACGAGAATTTAACCGCAAATTACTCGATAGTTTTGAAACTTGGCGCGTTCTTTATCAAGCTAGTATTAACTATCAAATTGTGCTGGCTGATATTCAAGTTAAATCCTTTGAAGCTTTAACTAAAAAATTAGTTTTCTTAGCAGAAAAAGGTCAACCTGTCAAGGATTGGCGAGAATTTCAAGATGTGTGGAGTGTCGTCGCTGATGATATTTTTGAAAAGGCTTTTTGTCAACCAGAAAACCTAAAAGTAAGGGGAAAATTTATTAATTCCCTCAATGATTATCGCCTCAAACAGCAGGATTTAATGGAAATTTACCTGCGCTCAATGAATCTGCCTACCCGCAGCGAAGTCGATGAAATTCATCGGACTATCTATGAATTACGCAAAGAGGTAAAAAGTCTCAAAAAAGCTTTAGGAGAAAAAAAAGAAACAGAAAGTAACAATTAGTTAATTGTGCTTGACAATCAGTTATCAGTTATCAGTTATCGGATTGCAGTTTTCAGTATATAGTGTTAGGTGAAAACTTCGGAACTTTCTTTTCACTGATTACTGTTTACTGTTCACTGCTCACTGAAAAATCCCCACTTCCACACTTTTCTAGGAGAATTAAATTATGTGGCCATTTTTGACGCAAGTAAAACTGGAAGATTTTACCCAAGATTATCTAGAATTAACTCAGAAAAATCTCAAAGGTTTAGACAATCTCAAACGAGTTAAAGAAGAAGATATTGAGTGTGGAGTCTCGGAAAAAGAAGCAGTTTATCGGGAAGATAAAATCATTCTCTACCACTTTAAACCCGTGGTCGAAAAACCCTTCGAGATTCCCTTGCTGATGGTTTATGCTTTGGTCAATCGTCCCTACATGGTAGATTTACAGGAAGGGCGTTCTTTAGTAGCAAATCTGCTGAAATTAGGCTTAGATATCTACTTAATTGATTGGGGATATCCAACCAGAAGCGATCGCTGGTTAACCCTTGATGATTATATCAATGGTTATGTGGATAATTGCGTCGATTTTATTCGTCAAAGTCACCATCTCGACAAAATTAATCTGTTAGGAATCTGTCAGGGGGGAACCTTTAGTTTATGCTATAGTTCCCTCTATCCCGATAAGATAAAAAATCTGGTGACAATGGTGACACCGGTGGACTTTTATCAAACCGAGACCCTCTTAAATATGCGCGGGGGGTGTTCCTTGGGAGCCGAAGCATTAGACATCGATTTAATGGTAGATACCATGGGCAATATTCCGGGAGATTTTCTCAACTTAGAGTTTCTGGAATTGAAACCTTTACAGTTAGGTTATCAGAAATACCTCGATTTTCCTGACATCATGGAAGACGAATCAAAATTAGTTAATTTTCTGCGTATGGAAAAATGGATTTTTGATAGTCCTGACCAAGCGGGAGAATCCTATCGACAGTTTCTCAAGGATTTCTATCAGCAAAATAAACTGATTAAAGGGGAAGTGATGTTAGGAGATAAACGGGTAGATTTACATAATCTGACCATGCCAATTCTCAATCTTTATGCGGATAAAGATCACCTTGTGCCTCCCGCTTCTTCCCTCGCTTTAGGGAATTATATCGGTACTTCTGACTATACCGCTTGTGCTTTCCCCGTCGGACATATCGGAATGTATGTCAGTGGCAAAGTGCAACGGGATTTACCCCCCGCTATTAGCGATTGGTTGAAAGCAAGGGCTTAACAATCCCTGAACCTATCCCCTTTTCCCAGTTTGGGAGAGGGGTTTAGCAGTTTTCTTCTCTACGGGTGTAACACAATACAACACATCGATTAAAAAAAATCTACGGGCAGTAAAATAAACTTTTGTAACAGAGGATGTTAAGCACTGTTGCAAGATCGGGCAGAATCGGAGGATATCGTTCCTTTCGGCTAAACCCCTGTGGTACACTGCAAAGCGTACTCGCTCGTAAGTATGTAGGAGAAAACCTGAGTGTTAAGAGTCGCTGTTGTGGGTTCAGGGCCGGCCGGTTCTTCGGCGGCAGAAACATTAGCTAAAGCAGGCATTGAAACCTATTTATTTGAACGCAAATTAGATAATGCTAAACCCTGTGGTGGAGCGATTCCTCTCTGTATGGTGAGCGAATTTGACCTACCTCCTGAAATTATTGATCGCCGGGTGAGAAAAATGAAAATGATCTCCCCCTCTAACGTCGAAGTCGATATTAATCTCGATAATCAAGACGAATATATCGGAATGTGTCGTCGGGAAGTCCTCGACGGTTTTATGAGAGAACGCGCCCATAAATTAGGAGCGCATTTAATCAACGGAACCGTTTACGGTCTCGACATTCCCACCAATAGCACCGATCCCTATACCCTACACTACGCCGATCACTCCCACGGCAATTCCCAAGGGGAAATGAAATCTCTGAAGGTGGATATGGTTATCGGCGCCGACGGTGCTAATTCTCGCATTGCCAAAGCTATTGATGCCGGGGATTACAACTATGCGATCGCTTTCCAAGAACGCATCCGTCTTCCCCAAGATAAAATGGCCTACTACGAAGATCTGGCCGAAATGTATGTAGGAAAAGACGTATCCCCCGACTTCTACGCTTGGGTATTCCCCAAATACGATCACGTCGCCGTCGGTACTGGCACAATGAAGGTCAATAAAGCCATGATTAAAGACCTACAAGCCGGTATTCGCGCTCGCGCGGCCCATCGTCTGGAAGGAGGCGAAATCATCCGCGTGGAGGCCCACCCCATCCCTGAACATCCCCGTCCTCGTCGTGTAGTCGGTCGTGTGGCCCTCGTAGGCGATGCTGCGGGAACAGTTACGAAGTCTTCGGGAGAAGGCATCTATTTCGCCGCTAAATCGGCGCGGATGTGTGCGGAAACCATTGTCGAAGTCACTAACGGCGGCCAACGTATTCCCACAGAGGACGAGTTAAAACTCTACCTCAAGCGTTGGGATAAGAAATACGGTATGACCTATCTGGTATTAGATATCCTGCAACGGGTTTTCTACCGTACCGATGCCACCCGGGAAGCTTTTGTGGAAATGTGTTCCGATAAGGATGTACAGAAGATGACTTTTGACAGTTATCTCTATAAAACCGTTGTTCCCGCTAATCCTCTCGTACAGATGAAGATTACTGCTAAAACTATCGGTTCTCTCCTGCGCGGTAACGCTTTGGCCCCTTAAAATCCATTGATAACCAGAAAACCCAATCTCCGGCGGTGGTTGGGTTTTCTTTTGGGTTGTTTCATCTCCTGTCTTGCTTAACAATTGAGATAGCAAATTCTCCTCAAATATGCCTGAATCGTGGGTAAGCAGCCCATATAAAGTTCATTTTGTCAAGGATTGTTAAGATGCGCTTACCCCTCGATGGGAGTCATGGTTTTCCTATTCCTAGGTCTTTCTTAATTGTAGGGAGAACTTGAGAATCAGAAATTGGAAACCCGTGATAAAGTGGATAGCCATCAGAATCATAACTGTTATTGGGATGAAATACATAAAACTTGTTTTTTTCTTTTTGATATCCATAGCGTTTTTTTTTATAATCTATGGAATGATTTAAGACTTCTTGAGCTTCTTCGATTGTTAAATCCATTGGAGTTCCTTTAACACTAGGTGCGGTTCCTTTCAATGATGAATCATGTTTAGGAGTTCCAGTGTAACGAGGACATAATTTTCTAGATTGAGTAATCTGGGTTAAATTTCTGATGGTAACATTTTCAGAGGATTGGTTTTTTTCTCGAAATGTTACCTCAACGGTTTCATCAACAAAATCGTCCGATTTTTGTAAACTGAGTAAACTACCTTTAAGTTTCACCGCTCCAGTTAAAGAACTCGATGTAATATTTTTGTTGTTAAAATAGCATTCGCAAGATTCAAGCAATACTTGGTTATCGATAAATGGTCCCTTGGTTAAAATTCGCATCAAAAATGTAGCCAGCACTTGCTCTTGTGGATGAGGAGACTTTATTTTTTGGCAAATCCATTGATAAATAGTAAGATTAGATAATATTTTTTGTTGAGATAAACTACTATGAGTCTGGATAGGATAATTGTTCTGTATAGGTTTTACTTCTTGGATGATATCATATAAGTTTTTGAGCAGTTCGTAAGCCTCATTGTCGTTTTTAGCTTGCCCAGTAAAAGAAAGTTCATTAATCAAAAACTTCATTTTAAAGCAACTCCATTAAATCTTTTTCCACTTGATCAAAAAATCCATCAGGCCACTGATCAATTCCTCCGTCTTGATAAAGAATGGGTGAAACAACTTCTGATACAGCTTGTCCTTGTTTCAAATATCTTTGAAAATAATGAATTCGTACATCTTGAGCATCAATTTTCTTATTTTTTACCGCTCTACGAATACCATTTAAGACATGATCACTATGAGTTTCTACTATAATTTGTACCCCACAGCTTGCCGCTAATGCTAACAGTTCTCCTATCTTAGATTGTCCTTTTGGATGAAGATGTGCTTCAGGATTTTCTAATAAAATTAACGTATCTGTAGTAGATGATAATAAAGCCACAACAATAGGTAGTATATATGTAATACCAAACCCAGTATTTGTAGGACGATAATGATTAATCTGTCCGTAAGAGTATTGTAAACTGACTAAATCCATTTCTGGATGAGATGAGATTATGATTCTAGTTCCAGGGCTAATTTCTCCAATCCAAGCTTCCACTTGATTTTTAAAACTTGTAGAAATTGCTTGAGGATGTTCTAATTTTGAATCTATAATTTTCTCTTCTTCGTAGATAGAAAGAAAATGTGCTGTAAATTCTCCCTTACTTCCAAGCTGTTTATGCTGTTTGACTTGAAATTCTGAAATTTCAAAATGTGGACTTGGAGACATTCTTTCCGCTCGTAGATAGTAAAATTTATCAGTAAAAAGATTGGATCGGTAAATGTCTTGAGGAATAGTATCTTGGAACAGGGGAGATAGTTGGAGAACATCAGAATTAGGATCATATTCAAAAATCCATGAACTTTTACCATGATCTGCGCTGGTAATTTCAAAAGTAATTGAATCTTCTTTTGCACCTTCAAAGAGAGCGTCTTTAGCTGTGCCAATACGAACTAAATCACCATTTAATGCTAATCCTTCCTTTGGTAATAAATCCTGCTTATAGGACTGGCGAAGTAATAATAAGGATTGTAGCAAAGTGGATTTGCCACTACTATTTAATCCTGAGAGCAAAGTTAGCGGTTTTAAATCAAAAGATTGATTTTCAAAAATCTTAAAATTTTTTAACACTAATGATTCTAACATGATAACACCTCTTTTATTATTTCTTTAATTGTATCAAATCTATAGGGAACTTTAGTGGCTGCTTGAGAAACAGATTCGAGAAAATTACTATCATCTTCCATTTTTTTAATAAAAACTTCCTTGACGTTCTCCTTTCTCTCAATTAATGTTTCAAGTTCTTGTTCACTTAAATCACTCAGGGTAACTGACCAACTTTCAAAAAGAGCTTTATTGATAGGATATTTTCTTTTTCCATCTTCTGTGATTTTACGGATTTTACGGAAAGCATCTTCTCCAAAAATATTATTTGCCGCTTTCATGGCAAAAATAAACTTATTTTTGATTTCTTGTACTCGATTTTCATCTATTTTGTTTAGCCTTTTCATTGCTTGATCTAAAAAATCATCCCGACCTTTATCAGACGAATAGGAATTGTAGCTTATTAAAGTAAAAGCAATAAATCCTAAGATAAATTCATGATCGACCATGCGATTCTTTCTTTTTTGACTAAAACTTGTCAATTTTTGGAATTCTGGAATGTTTGCTAATTCCTTGAGAATTTTTATGGCTTTACCTGGATTTATCGCTTGACGAAATTCTTGTAAATTGAGAGGTAATCCTCCAGTATTAATTCTTCTAAAAATGTTATACTTAACTTTAGGTGGTGTACCAGGTTCAATTAAATACACAATAAACTCTGCTTCATTTATTCTGCGTTTATAGTTACGAGATAAATCTGAATACTTGTTCTTTTCTAATTCCTTTAAAAATTCTAGGTCTTTTAAGACAAGCTTCTCATCAAGAATAAAGCTTTTAAATGTACTCAGTCTTTGCAATCCATCTATAATTAGCCATTCGTCTTCCTCGGTTGCATCCATATAAAATGCTGGCAGAGGAATTCGTATTAACAGAGATTCGATTAATCTGCTTTTAGCCTTATCAGTCCAGATGTTAGCGTTACGTTGAAAATCAGGATTTAAGTTAATTTCTTTATATTCAATTCTTTTGATCAAAAGATCCATGGTTATTTGTTTGGTCGTAATTCTGATTTTGGTTGGATCGAAGAAGTCTGAACTTTCTTCTTCTTCTTCTTCTTCTTCTTCTTCTTCTTGCAATTCAGTTTCTTGGGATGTTAATTGTTCGTATGTGATATCATTTGTACTGTTTTTCATATTATAGTCCTATGAAATTGTTGGCTCTCTTATTCCTTGTGTGATAAGTTTAACTTATATAGTAGCTATCAATCTTTGTGTCCTTTGTGTCTCTGTGGTTCGTTCCACTCACTGCCCCCAGACTGTATTTTAGAATACATTTTACCCACTAAACCTGGGAGAGCCAATTGTTTTTAGAATATAGCGTACCTAAATAAAATGTCAACCCCTTCAATCCTGTTCTGACCTAGCTTGCCGATCACTCCCAAGGCAATTCTCAAAAGGATGTACAGAAGATGACTTTTGACAGTTATCTCTATAAAACCGTTGTTCCCGCTAATCCTCTCGTACAGATGAAGATTACCGCTAAAACCATCGGTTCTCTCCTGCGCGGTAACGCTTTAGCTCCTTAAAATCAATGTGATAACCGGAAAACCCAATCTCCCCATGGCGGTGGTTGGGTTTTCTTTTGGGTTGTCCCTTCTTGTCTTCTCTAATTCAAATAAAAATATCGAAAAAATATTTGATAAGCTGTTAAGCAATTTAAATCCGCGGGCAGCTTACATTACAGTTTATGCCCTTTTGTTAAAGGGGAAGTCAAGATATATGGTGTAAATGCGCTACTATTTAATGGCAAAGCCGTCCTCAAGAGACGGGGTTTCGGACTCAATTTTTCGATGACCAGAGTAAATGCGAAGTTAATTATTCATGGGGGAGCGAGTTCCCTAGAGGATAAAGGTGGTTTAGAATCAGTGCGCGATTCTCTCCGGGGGATTGTTAAGAATATTTACAACCTCCTTGACAATGGTGCTAGTGCTGTGGAAGCGGTGACAAAAGGATGTATGTTACTGGAGGATGAACCGCGATTTAATGCTGGGACCGGTTCGGTGGTGCAATCGGACGGTCAGGTGCGAATGAGTGCAGCCTTGATGGATGGTCGTCACCAGCGTTTAAGCGGTGTCATTAACGTCTCGCGGGTACAGAATCCCATTAGCCTGGCTCAATTTCTCCAAAGTCAAGAGGATCGCATTCTCTCGGAAATTGGGGCTGCAGATCTGGCCCGAGAATTACAAATTCCCCTCTATGATCCCCTAACCGATTATCGGATTCAAGAATGGATGGAAGAAAGAAAGACGAACTTTAATCGCAAAATGGCCCGTTTATTCGCCGATTCGTCAGCACAACGGGGAACTATCGGGGTGGTGGCCCTTGATCAGCAAGGAGACATCGCCGCCGGAACTTCTACCGGAGGGAAGGGATTAGAAAGAATCGGTCGCGTTAGTGACAGTGCCATGCCGGCCGGCAATTATGCGAATCCATGGGCCGGAGTAAGTTGTACGGGGGTCGGGGAAGATATTATCGATGAGTGTTTAGCCGCTAAGGTGGTCATTCGCGTCACCGATGGTTTTTCCCTCGCCGCTGCCGTGGAGAAATCGATGCACGAATCCCAAACTAATGGTCGGGATCTGGGCATGATTTCCCTTGATCGTCAGGGTAATATTGTTTGGGGGAAAACGGCGGAAATTCTCTTGGCTGCCTATCACGACGGTCAGGCGATCGGTGATACCCTAGAATGGCACGGTGAAAACGCGGGTTTAATCGGTCATGTCGCCGTCGGATAGTGGAACAAACTGCGATCGAGCCTAGTCCTTTTGGTTAATCTGTGCAAGATACTTCTTTGCGAAAAATCTCCGTGTGGCAATATATTATCCCTATTTTTGACCCCGATGTGAAAAACTGGTCAGCCGAAGCGCGATTATTGCGCTGGATGACTTTTTTGTGGCTGTTAGTCGGGTTAGTCGTGCTTTTTTCTGCTTCCTACGCTCTGGCTGACAGTCGCTTTGATAACGGACTATACTATTTTATCCGCCAATTAATCTGGCTTTGGGTTGGCTTAATTGGCTTTAATTTCCTGGTGCGATTGCCGATCGAGAAACTCCTCAAAATCGCCCCCTGGATGATTTTATTAGTTTTAGGATTAATTTTGATCACTCTCATCCCCGGTTTGGGAGCTAATATCAATGGTGCCACCCGTTGGATTAAAATCGGGCCGATTCTCTTGCAACCGTCGGAATTTATGAAACCGTTTCTCGTCCTGCAAGGAGCGGCGGTTTTCGGTGGATGGCCGCGTTTAAATGTCAATCAACGGTTAACTTGGATCGCTATTTTTGGACTCATTCTAGCCGGCATCCTCTTACAACCTAACTTGAGTACCACTGCTCTGTGTGGTATAACTCTCTGGCTGATCGCTCTTGCCTCCGGTCTGCCTTTATCCTACATGACCAGCACCGCTTTACTGGGTTTAACTATGGCCGTGGTCAGTGTTACTTTCCGCGAATACCAGAGAAAACGGATTTTATCTTTCCTAGACCCCTGGCAGGATCCCCGGGGTGATGGTTATCAATTAGTGCAGAGTTTACTGGCGATCGGTTCTGGCGGAACCACTGGCAGCGGTTACGGTTTATCCCAACAAAAATTATTTTATCTACCCTTCCCAGATACGGATTTTATTTTCGCTGTCTTTGGCGAGGAATTTGGTTTTATTGGCGGTATTTTACTGTTAATCATGCTATTTCTCTACGCTACTCTCGCCCTGATCGTGGCGGTTAAATGTCGTCATCGCATCAAAAAATTAGTGGCGATCGGGGCGATGGTAATTTTAATCGGTCAATCTCTGTTAAATATCGGTGTGGCTACTGGTTCTTTACCCACTACGGGCCTACCTTTCCCTCTCTTTAGCTATGGCGGCAGTTCCAGTTTAGCCAGTCTCTTTTTAGCCGCCCTCTTAATCCGGGTGGCCAGGGAAGAAAATGACCCCGATCCAGTTCCCACCAATAAAAAAAGTCCTCAGAAAACTGTCTCGGTTTTCAGTCATCAGTGATGGATTGGGAATTATGAAGTGGGGTGTGGGAAGAATAAATAAAAATAATCTCCTATCTCCTGACTTCTGACTCCTAACCCGATATTGGTCAAAGATAAGTAAAAATTATTGATTGATGCCAAAAACTTGAGAATATTTAAATTAACATTCCGCAATATTTACAAATTCTTAAAAATTAATTGAGAAAGATTTTTATTTAACAACGATGTTATCATGGTTACAGCGATTTTACTGAATTTCATAGTGGGCAGTTCTGTGCTTTTCTGGACAGCAACGCTTGAAACCCTTGCCACAGCTAGAAGGTAATCCTAATCAAGACGGGTAAATTAGTCAATTTCACCCACAACGATGATCTTTTTTTTGTGTAGTTTTGTTGCAAAAAAAAAGTTTTTTTGACAAAAAGCACAAAGTATGCTGCTGTCAACGGACTTCGTGGGTGTTGAGGGGAGAGAGGAGCGGGGGTGTGGGGAGAATAAAGCTGCCTTTTGCCTCCTGCCTCCTGCCTTTTGCCTCCTGATTATTGATTACTGATCACTGATTACTGATTACTGATTGGGTGTCACCTGATCGATAACCTTGAGAGTGCCGTCATCATTAACAGTCCAGACATCGTAACTACCGACCACATCGCCATTTTCATCGATATCCACATTGCCACTGGCCCCCTGATAGTTAATATCTTCGCCTTTGCGAATCATTTCTATGGCTTGACAAGCATCGGTTACTTCCGTCCCAGGTCCGTTAGCCACCTCACGAATCTTGCTTTGAATCCCTTCCCCGGTGTTAGATTTAGCCGCCTCGGCTGCCAACATCAATAAAATCGCCGCATCCCAAGTATGGGGAACAAAAGCGGTGACATCCTTGCCAGTTTTTTCTTTCCAGAGAGTAGTAAAAGCGCTTAAAGCTTGACCGTCGGCCCCGGGGACAGTGCCTAGGGCCCCAGCAATAATTGACTTACCATCAGTTCCTTTCCCCACCTGTTTGGTGAAATCTTCCGAATAAACCCCATCGGTGAGGAGGACAGTAACTCCTTTGGTCAATCCCTGTTTATAGGCCGCTTGTAGCAATAAACTGCCCGTTTCAGCGTAAAGGACTGCCGCTACAGCATCCGGTTGGTTAGCGAAGGCAGCCGCAGCTTCACTATCGAGAGTGGCAGCTTTCGGGTCATAACGGACGGGATTTTGCTTATTAGTGATCGTGCCACCTAATTTATCGAAAGCGCTCACGAATTCCCGTTCAAATCCGACTCCATAATCGTTATTGATCACGACGGTGGCCACATTTTGAAAACCCTTTTTCTTAGCTAGGACCGCTAAAGCTTGAGCTTGGTAGGTGTCCGGGGGAGCCGTCCGCGCCCAAAAACCTTTAAAATCGCCTTTTTTCGCCCTGTCAGTAAATACAGGACTGGTGCTACCCGGAGAGACTAACATAACTTTATTTCTCACCGCCACATCGACGGCTGCTCCCGAGACGCTACTGGCAAAGGAACCGATCACACCAGCTACTTTATCCACCTCCGCTAGTTTCGTCATTGCTGAAGCACCGGCGGCGGGATCGGTTTGGTCATCTTCTTTCACCAGGGTGACGGGTTTGCCATTGACTCCACCACAGGCATTGATAGTCTCCACCGCTAGGGCGGCTGCTTCGGGCATATTTTGACCAATAGCGGCTAAATCTCCGGTAATGGGCAGTAAAGCCCCTAATTTTAGTCCCTCATCACCGGGAGCAGTGGTGGTGGGACTAGAGGCAGTGTTATCGGGGGTTTGGGCATTATTACAAGCGGTTAAAAAATTAGCTAAGAGGCTGATACTCAGGGTTAAGGCTAGGGGCGATCGAATATATCTCTGCATGGCAGTAAAATCAAGGATGAGTTAAGGTTGCAAGGCTGAAAAACCCGGACTGGGAAAATTCTAATCGATGTTAGCATTCTCTCCAAATCAAACAGGTTTTCATCTTAATTTAGATATTGATGGAAAAAATGGCTAATTTGTTCGATTTATGCCGTCGGGTGTGGGGTGTGGGAAGTTTTTTCAGTGTTGCCAAAGGCACGGCGTAGCCGTCCAGTAAACAGTAAACAGTAAACTGAAAACGGTTCTTTTTGTTTGTCTTAGGCAATAAACGGGGCTATAAGGGATAAAACCCTTATATATAAAGACATTGATGCGATCTTTGTTAATTGTTTTCCCTCTCTAACGAACTAATCAATTAAGTCTCTTGCCAGATAAGAATTTAGTCGATTTATGCCACCCGATCGAAGCAGACCAAGTAACGAAGAATCCTGAAAACTCGCATCTGATAACTGGTAACTGATAACTGATAACTGAAAACCCCACTTAGGAAGCTTTGGCTAAAACGGTCTTCTGGTTTAAAAACTGAATTGCCGTTTGGTATTGACTATCTTTTTCGGTGCCGATTTCCTCATAGGTGATCGGTTCCTGTGCCACCACTTGATCGGGCATAATTCCTAACTTATGAATATCATGGTGAGCGGGAGTTTCATATTTCGCCACGGTAATCGCTAATCCTGCCCCATCGGGTAACTCGAATAGGGACTGAATTAATCCCTTACCGAAAGTCTTTTCTCCCACTAAAACCCCTCGTTGATTATCCTGTAATGCTCCGGCTAAAATCTCGCTGGCACTGGCGGTTCCCTGATTGACTAAAACGACTAAAGGCGCGTCGGTTAAAGCATTGCCAGAAGCGGCAAAACTATCGGCAATTCCCTCGCGATTAACCGTATAAACGATCGTTCCCTGATTAATCCACATCCGAGCGATTTCTATGCCCGCTTGCAGTAAACCACCGGGGTTATTTCTTAAATCTAAAATATAACCCTTGGCTCCTTGTTTTTGTAGGTTCGTCACTGCTTCCGAGACTTCTTTGGCAGCGTTAGCACTAAATTGATTTAAGCGCACATAACCGATGGGCAAGGAACTAGAATTTTTATCCAAAACCGCCACCACTGGACTTAAAGAAATGCGTTGACGGGTTAAAGATAGGGTTTTTGGTTGACTTTTTTGATCGGGAAGAATGACTAAGGAAACTTCTGTTCCGGCGGTCCCGCGCATTTTAGCCGCCGCCGCATCGAGGGTTAAAGTAGTGGTATCGATGCCATCAATAAACAAAATGCGATCGTGGCTAGTCAAACCAGCGGCCTCAGCAGGAGAACCGGCAAGGGGGGCAACTACTTCTAAGTAACCATTGTCAGGATTGATATTAATTTGCAGTCCTACCCCCGATAATTCCCCCGTGGTGCTAATTTGTAGGTTATGGTATTGATCCGGTCGCAAGAGACGGGTAAAGGGTTCATCGAGGGTGGCTAACATCTGTTCGATCGCATTATAGGCCGCCGTCCGATCGTTGAGGGGTTTTTTGATGAATTGTTCCCGCACCTGCCACCAGTTTTGATGATTAAAGGTGTCATCATAATAGGATTGGTTGACTAATCGCCAAGATTGCAGTATTAATTTTTGTTCTTCGCTAAAGGCGGCTGCTGTGGGTGTCCATGCCATCCAAGTCAGACAAAACCAAAATCCCACCAATAATCCCGCCCACAACGATTTTTTTCTCATCTTGCTTCTCTTATGAATCCAGTGCTGATCTGCTGATTATTTTCAGTATAGTCTTTTCTCTGAAATCGATTCGGCTCTCCCGGGTTTGGTGGATAAAATGTATTCTAAGATACAGTCCTGTGGCCGAGCGCGTAGAGCGAACCACAGAGACACAAAGGACACAAAGATCGATCGTTCCTGATAAAAAAGAGGGTAGTTATGGTTAACTACCCCAAAAAATTCTACTAGATCGGTGCCATTAAGCGATCGCTTAATTGTTCAGCCACTAGACAGCCACAACTTTTTTGCTGACTTGGGTTAATTGCCCTTTAGCATATTTGGCTGCGTAGTCATCGAGGGACATTTGTTTGATTTTGCTGGCGTTACCGGCGGTACCAAATTGTTGATAGCGATCAGCACAAACTTTCTGCATATAGGTGATCGAGGGTTTCAGGAAGAAACGGGGATCAAACTCTTTCGGGTTGCTGAATAGCGCTTCCCGAACTGCGGCGGTAATTGCTAAACGGCAGTCGGTGTCGATATTGATTTTACGCACACCACTCTTGATGCCTTTTTGGATTTCTTCCACGGGAACACCGTAGGTTTCAGGGATAGCGCCACCGAATTGGTTGATTAATTCGAGGAGATCTTCGGGAACCGAGGAAGAACCGTGCATGACCAAGTGAGTATTGGGTAAGCGGTTATGAATTTCTTCAATACGGCTAATAGCGAGAATTTCGCCGGTGGGTTTGCGGGTAAATTTGTAAGCGCCGTGGCTAGTACCAATGGCTACTGCTAAAGCATCTACTTGGGTTCTTTCGACGAAATCCACCGCTTCATCGGGATCGGTTAACAGCATCGAGTGATCTAATTCTCCCTCAAAACCGTGGCCATCTTCCGCTTCTCCTTTACCGGTTTCTAAGGAACCTAAACAACCGAGTTCCCCTTCCACACTAGCACCGATCGAGTGAGCAACTTTTACTACTTCAGCAGTAACGTTAACGTTGTACTCGTAGGTGGCGGGAGTTTTAGCATCCGCTTCTAAGGAACCATCCATCATGACGCTGGTGAAACCGTTACGGATCGCCGAGTAGCAGGTGGCGGGTTCGTTACCGTGATCTTGGTGCATCACGATGGGGATATGAGGATAGGTTTCCACCGCGGCGGTGATCAGGTGACGCAGGAAGTTTTCCCCTGCATATTTGCGCGCACCGCGAGAAGCTTGTAGGATAACGGGGCTGTCGGTGGCTGCCGCCGCTTGCATGATCGCTTGGATCTGCTCCATATTATTTACGTTAAAAGCGGGGATGCCATATCCGTTCTCAGCCGCGTGATCCAACAATAACCGCATGGGGACGAGTGCCATATCCTTTACTCCTTAATCTATTTCTTGTTTTTTGTCTCTTTAAATTCAAGAAAGTTAATTCTCTTACCTGTTAATCTTAAGATAGTTTTTACACTTTGACGATCCCCAAAAAAAATTTTTCCCAGTTTCGTCCTAAGATGACCACAATCTCCGTTGCGCTGGTCCGTTGAGTAGTTCGTGTGTATCAAATAGCAGCCGGGGAATCGGCAATTTTTCCGGGCAGCGAGGTAAACAATCACCACATTCAGTACAATTATTCGCCTTGCGTCCGGGGAACCAATGACCGGCATTTTCCAGCATTCGATAGCGATACTGGCCAAAATCGGTCATTTCGTAAGCTACTGCCAGATTACGCAGTCTCAACACTTCGGGGATATTAATGTTTTCAGGACAGGGTAAACATTGATAACATTGGCTACATAAATCTGTAGCCAATTTATCGGTTAAATGTGTCTCTAAACGCTTAAAAACGGCAATTTCTGCCGCATCTAGGGGCTGATCTTCTTCGCATACGTTGATAATTGCCTCTAATTCCTCTGGTATCGCTGCCCCGACGCTGAGGGTAGTAATGCGCGGATCGCTCAATAAAAAGCGATAATTTAGCTCTAAGGGTGAAAAAGGGGCGCATAATTCCTCTAGCTTCTTAGGAGGTCTGTGGAGACCACCTCCCTTATCAGCAGGGGAGATAATAAACACACCCATGTCCTTGGCTTGGGCTAAAGCGATCGCCGGTTGCTGTCTTTGCCAAAAAAAATAGTAATGGATATTGACAAAAGCGAAGAAATCTGTATTGATCGTCTCCAGAATAATTTCTAGGGGTGCATGGGTAGAAAAGCCAATATGACCGATTTTTCCAGCTTCTTGGGCTATAAAAACGGCTTTCATGCAGCCTTGCGGGTCTTTAATCCAGTTTAAATGCTCGCAGGTGTTAATACCGTGAATTGCTAGACAATCGAGGTAATTTAATTGTAATCGTTCTAGGGATTCGCCGATCGCTTTTTCCATAGTTTGGCGATCGGGAGTGGGGACTAATTTCGTAGTCAGATAAACCCGCTCCCGCACCCCTTGACGCTGCAGGTAGCGACCGAGAAAAACTTCGCTATTACCGTAACCTCTGGCCGTTTCTAGGTGATTAATCCCCAATTCTAGGGCGCGATCGAGTGTTGCGGCAAATACCGACTCTGAGGACAAACAGCGCATTGTCCCCAGAGAAAACAGCGAAAATTGCCAATTAGTACGGCCAAATCGTCGATAACGCATTGATTCAGTTATCAGTTACCAGTTACCAGTTACCAGTTAAGTAGGTAACCTCAGTTCGGGATAAGCTAAAACCCTGATGCTACCGTAGCCTGAAACTCCTATTCTTTCGTGGAAGCTATGGCAAAATTCCCTTATCCCGAACTGACGTTAAGATACAGTCTTATGGGCGAGTGAGTGGAACGAACCACTCCAGACACAAAGGACACAGAGATCGATCACTACTATATAAGTTAAACTTATCACAAAAAGAATAAGACAGCCACTGATAGAGCTTACAGTATAGTGATTAATAGAAGCATTTTGCAAAGAATTATCGAGATAAAGAATGGATATTCGATCGACTGACACCTCGCTCCTTACTTGGACAGGAGATACTTTAGCCCTAGGTTTACCAGAAGGAGCCGTAGAGATTGCAGGAGAATTGGCAGAATTAAACAATAAACTGGGGGGAACCCTAGGGGAACTCATCTCCGAGACGGAATTCGAGGGAAAATCAGGCAGCAGTGCGGCGACTCGTCTAGGTGGTGGCGGTCCGATTCGCAAATTAATTCTGGTGGGATTGGGAAAAACTGCCGATTTCGACCTGCAAACCCTGCGTCTAGCGGCCGCCGCGATCGCTCGTCTGGCCAAACAACAAAAAAGCCAAGCTCTGGCCATCAGTTTACCGGTAGTTGGTGATCAGTCCGCCACCGCCGGAGCAATCACGGAAGGACTACTACTGGCCAATCATCAGGATACCCGCTTCAAGTCCACTAAAGAGGAAAAAGGAGCCAAATTAGAAACCGTCGAGTTATTGGGTTTAGGAGAGCAAGCATCTGCGATCGCCAAAGCCGAGCAGATCTGTTCTGGGGTGATTCTGGCCAGAGAATTAGTCAATGCTCCCGCGAACACCGTTACCCCCCTAACCATGGCAGAAACCGCCGAGCAAATTGCCAGCGAATACGGATTAAGTCTCAAAATTCTGGAACAGGAAGAATGCGAAAGCTTGGGTATGGGAGCCTTCCTAGGAGTGGCCAAAGCCTCGGATATTCCCCCGAAATTCCTTCATTTAATCTATAAACCCCAAGGAACCCCGAAACGTAAACTAGCAATCGTTGGCAAAAGTTTAACCTTTGATTCCGGCGGTTTGAATATTAAAGGGGCCGGCAGTGGCATCGAAACCATGAAAATGGACATGGGGGGTGGTGCCGCCACCCTAGGCGCGGCCAAGGCGATCGCCCAATTACAGCCAGAAGTGGAAGTACACTTTATCTGTCCGGCTACGGAAAATATGATTAGTGGTCGCGCTATGCACCCCGGGGACATTTTAACCGCTTCTAATGGCAAAACTATTGAAGTCAATAATACCGATGCCGAGGGACGATTAACCCTGGCCGATGGCTTGGTTTTTGCGGAAAAATTAGAGGTGGATGCGATCGTGGATCTAGCCACTTTAACTGGGGCCTGTGTCATCGCTTTGGGGGACGATATCGCCGGTTTATGGAGTAGCGATGAGAGTCTCGCTGCTCAACTCCAAGAGGCCGCTAAATTAGCCGGCGAAAAATTCTGGCCAATGCCTCTAGAAGAAAAATATTTCGAGGGTCTGAAGTCTCCAATTGCCGATATGAAAAACACCGGCCCGCGCCCCGGCGGTTCCATTACAGCGGCTTTGTTTTTGAAGCAATTCATTAATAATACTCCCTGGCTCCACCTAGATATCGCAGGACCGGTCTGGTCCGACAAAGAAAATGGCGTTAATAATTCCGGGGCCACTGGTTTTCCCGTCCGCACTCTAGTTAATTGGGTAATGGCCAATAATTAAGTTATCGGTGATCGGTAAGCGGTATTAAGTGAGGAGTATTTTCACTGATTACTGTTTACCGATCCCTGAAAAATCTGCCCCACCCCTCACCCCTATCTCAAGGTCGCGAGAGGACTCCCGTTAAACTGCGTAGCGGTTAACGGGAGATGAATCGCGACCAGAATGAAACTAACGCAGTAGCCTTTCCACTTTTGGGGAGTTTTGGTTCTCGACGTATTTTTTTAGTTGTTCGACAGTAACGTCGCCACAACTAGCCACGAAATAAGCTCCCGCCCAAAAATAGGGTTTGTTGTCGAAATACTTTGCCGCCAAATCCGGAAATTCTTGTCTAATTAAGCGACTACTAACTGTTTTAAGGTTAGCGATTAGTTAGGTCCATGATTGTAATTAGTTGATATACTAGGCAGTAAGTGTTACAATTTAACTATACATCACATCACGAAACTAACGACAGTGATAACGCTTACCTACCAGTACAAACTAAAGGTAAACAAGAAACAGGAACGAGAGATTGTCCACATTCTTGATGTTTGTAAGAGCGTTTATAATTACGCGCTCTCGGAACGGAAAGATTGGTTAAACTCTCGAAAGTGTCTTGCGGATCGCTGTTCGCTAGTTTCTGAGTACATAATTCCTGCGGATCAACCCTATCCAAATTACTTCGTTCAAGCTAAAAATCTAACGGAAGCTAAAAAAGTTTACCCGATATTAAAGACGGTTAACGCTCAAGTCTTACAGCAAGTTTTAAAAACTGTAGATAAAGCGTTTGACCATATAAAATCGAAAGGCTTCGGCTTTCCTAGATTTAGGAAAAAGATGCGAAGTTTTGTTTTCCCCGCGCTCTCGAAAAATTTTCTAGGTGACGAATACTTAAATTTTCCACAATTGGGAAAAATTCGGATTAGGAAATCTAGGGAGTACCCGTCTGGGTTTGAGCCTAAACAAGCTCGAATTATCCAAAAAGCGTCGGGATTTTACGTTTTGGTTTCTTTCCAATCTACGGAATTAGTTCCCGATATGACAGTAGGGAAGACCTGTTTAGGAATTGACGCGGGAATTGAGAGTTTTGTCGCTACTTCACGGGGAGATTTAATCAAAGCCCCTCGATTTTTGTTGAAAGTACAGAGTAAGCTTAAATTGCTACAAAGACGCTTGAAACATCAAGTCAAAGGCTCGAACAATTGGTTGAAACTCCAAGATAAGATAGCGAGATTACACGAAAAAGTGTCTAATACTCGTAGAGATTGGCATTTTAAGTTAGCTCATTACCTTTGCGATCTCGCTGATAATATCTTTGTTGAAGATATTAACTTCGTTTCCTGGTCTAGAGGGATCGTTAGAAAACAATCTCTGGATTCAGGTATCGGTAGTTTTATTAACGAGATATTACCGTTTGTCGCTTGGAAACGGGGAAAATATTATCTTAAGGTTGATAAAAACGGAACCTCGCAAGAGTGTCCGAATTGTGGCGCAATTACTGGTAAAAAAGCGTTATCGGAAAGAGTTCACCGGTGTGATTCTTGCGGCCACATTGAACCGAGAGATACGGCATCAGCGAAGGTAATTGAGAACCGAGGAAAAAACGCGGTCGGACTGACCGTGTTAGAAAACTCTCGCGGAGGCGATTTGACGGGGATCGACTGGGTTAAACTCGGTCGATCTAGTTAAAAGCCTAAGAACCGAGAATCCCCCGCTACACCGCGCGAGCGGTTAGCGGGGGAGAGTCAATCCCCGATAACTGATAACTGCTAGACTAATTGGGTGATGCTTGCAAGATTAATAAAACCAGTGTCGAGATTAGAATGCAGGGACTTTTAAGAAAACTTTGGCGTGCGATCGAAAACTTTTTTACCCGACTTTTGGGGGGACAAGGGGGAAAGGGGAAAGTACAAGCGATCGAATCTGTTCCCCTAACCGATACAGACTACGAGTTTCTCTATATGGAGTTACTCGATGGGGTGGCCCACGGTTGGCACGAAGGCAGAATTCTGAGATTTTTTGAGAAATTGGGCGATCGAGGTCGGCAAAAAGATTGGGTAGAATGGTTAGAGCTCTTTGGCACCCGTCTGCAATCCTCCGCTTCCCTTAACCAAATTCTCGCCACCAGAATGATCCGTTTGGGAGAATTAGCTCGCGCTTTCCCCGGGATTGAACGTATTGGTGAAGCTTCCTACGAGATCGGTTATCAACTCTACAGCAAAGAAACTGCCACTTTAATCTGGGAATACGCCGGGGAAGATGAGGCCCCGGGCAGTTATTCCCTGCCGCAACCCCCAGAAAATCTCTTATATTCCGGTGAAACTAGCGATTTTAACGGTAATAACCCAGAAAATCCCCAATTAGAAACCCTCACCCTCGATGAATTATTTGACCGTCTGCAAAACGATTCTACCCTAGCGGGCCAAATGGCCGAACAATTGGGCATCGAAAATAAGGACGCAGAAAGCATTATTGATAGTCTCATCGCTCAATTTTCCGCCCAGGAAGGTAAAAACCCTGAAACTGCCGAAGATTGGTTTCATCAGGGCTTAGAACAGGCAAATTTAGGCAATTGGTCAAATGCGATCGCCGATTGGGAACAGGCCTTAAAGATCGACCCCCAATTAGCCTCGGCCTGGCATAATCGTGGTAGTGCCTTAGCCATGATTGGTAACTACGAAGAAGCGTTAAGTAGTTATGATCACGCCCTAGAAATCACCCCCAACGATCACCAAGTCATTAACGCTAGAGGCAGCGCCCTATACGGACTGCAACGTTGGCAAGAAGCCTTAGAATGTTGGCAACAGGTGCTAGAAGCGGACGATAATTTTTATCAAGCTTGGTACAATCGCGGCAGTACCCTAGAAAATTTAGGCGAAACCCAAGCAGCGATCGCCTGTTATCAAAAAGCTTTAGGGATTGCGCCGGATTTTGAGCTTGCCCAAACCCGTCTAGAGGCTTTACTAGGGCAAAAACCGCCCGAAGACGACGGTAATCCCCCCGCCTGATTCAATCTGAACTTGAGCAGTCAACAGCCTACAATGGGGGAAGTATAGAGACTAATTTTAATGAATCAGGCCCAGCAATGAGTATAAAAAGCAAACCTCCTTCACAATCCCGCCTGATCGGTAATGTTTTATTAGCCGTAGGCGGCTTATTTCTGATTGTTAACCTCCTTTTTCCGCAATTATTTGGCCCTAGCGTCCCCAAAGTTCCCTATAGTCTTTTTATCGACCAAGTGGAAGATGGCAACGTCGCTAGGGTATCCGTGGGACAGAATGAGATTCGTTATCAGCTTAAAAATGACCAAGAGGGCAACTACGGACGAATTTTCAGCACTACACCGATTTTTGACCTAGAATTGCCCAAACGTCTGGAAGCTAAGGGCGTAGAATTCGCCGCCGCACCACCGCCAAAAAATGGCTGGATTGGTAGTGTTCTCAGTTGGGTGATTCCTCCCCTGATTTTTGTTGGTATTTGGCAATTTTTCCTCGCTCGCAGCGGTGGCGGTGGTCCGGCCGGGGCCCTCTCGATTACCAAAAGTCGCGCTAAAGTCTATGTGGAAGGAGACACCACCAAAACCACTTTTGAAGATGTGGCCGGTGTGGAAGAAGCGAAAACCGAATTGGCCGAAATCGTCGAATTTCTCAAATATCCCCAACGTTACATTCAAATCGGGGCGCGGATTCCCAAGGGTGTCCTCCTAGTCGGTCCGCCGGGGACAGGAAAAACCCTGCTGGCAAAAGCAGTAGCGGGAGAAGCGGGAGTTTCTTTTTTTAGTATCTCGGGTTCGGAATTCGTGGAACTCTTTGTCGGTGCGGGTGCGGCCCGAGTGCGAGATCTGTTTGAACAGGCCAAGAAAAAAGCCCCCTGTATTATTTTTATCGATGAATTAGACGCGATCGGTAAATCTCGCGCTAACGGTAATTTTATGGGGGGTAACGATGAACGGGAACAGACTTTAAACCAATTATTGACGGAAATGGACGGTTTTAACGCTGGTGATGCGACGGTGATCGTGCTGGCCGCCACTAACCGCCCCGAAACTCTTGATACCGCCCTTTTACGCCCCGGCCGTTTTGATCGTCAAGTGTTAGTTGATCGCCCCGATCTGGCTGGACGCTTAAAAATCCTCGAAATCTACGCAGGTAAGGTAAAATTAGGATCGGGTGTGGATTTAAAACAGATTGCTACCCGTACCCCCGGTTTTGCCGGTGCTGACTTAGCTAATCTAGTCAATGAGGCCGCTTTATTGGCAGCGCGCAATCAACGCAGCACCGTCGCCCAAGAGGACTTTAATGAGGCAATCGAGCGGGTAGTGGCGGGTTTAGAGAAGAAAAGCCGGGTTCTCTCGGAAAAAGAGAAGAAAATCGTCGCTTATCACGAAGTTGGTCACGCTCTCGTCGGTGCAGTTATGCCGGGGGGTGGTAAAGTTGCTAAGATTTCGATCGTGCCTCGCGGCATGGCAGCCCTCGGTTATACCCTGCAAATGCCCACGGAAGACCGTTTCCTTATGGATGATACGGAATTACGCGACCAAATTGCTACTCTTTTAGGCGGTCGGGCCGCCGAGGAAATTATCTTTGGTAGTATTACTACTGGGGCTGCTAATGACCTGCAGCGGGCGACGGACTTGGCCGAACGCATGGTGACGACCTATGGTATGAGTAAGACCTTGGGTCCTCTAGCCTACGAAAAAGGTCAACAGAATAGTTTTCTGGGAGATGGTATGATGAATCCCCGGCGCTTGGTGAGCGATGATACGGCCAAAGCGATCGATAATGAAGTGAAAGAGATTGTCGAAAATGGTCATCAGCAGGCCTTGGATATCCTTGCTCAAAATCGCGATTTACTCGAAGAAATTGCCCAAGAAATCCTCAGTAAAGAGGTGATTGAAGGGGAACAATTGCAAGCACTGCTCGACCGCGTTAAACCCCTCGATCGAGAACCTGTTACTGTTTAAATTGATTTGATTTTTGCCTGACCCCATCTTGAACAAAGATGGGTTTTTTCCTATTATACTAAATCCGGTTATTAAAAATTGATTATTTATTCTTCCTTTTGCCTCTCCGCAGTCCCACAACCCCAAAAGTTCCAATTAATCTTAATCCCTATTAGAGATTGAAACTTTGTAGGGTTGATTCATGAATCAACCCTACAGCGTTCCCATTAATCTTAATCCCTATTAGAGATTGAAACTTGGAGGCAAAAATCAGCGATACTGATATTGAGATCACGATAGTGAATCCAGAAGAGCTAAAGGAGACAGAAAATGGCTAACGAAACCGTCACTTATTCCCTAGAAGCTGTTCTGACAAGGATTGAGGGGAAAATCGACTCTCTGGGAAATGCAGTTAAATAATTGGATGGCAACCTAAAAACATGGCTCTCCCCGGTTTGGTGGGTAAAATGTATTCTAAGATATAGTCTTGCGGGCAAGTGAGTGGAACGAACCACAGAGACACAAAGGACACAGAGATCGATCACTACTATATAAGTTAAACTTATCACACAAAGAATAAGAGAGCCCAAACATGAGTGAATTAACTATTCGTCCAGCTAAAATTAGTGGTGTCATCCCAGATTCGATCGCCGCCGAGGTAGGTTTTGAAATCGGGGATGCGCTTGTCTCTATTAATGGTAGTCGTCCCCGGGATTTAATCGATTATCAATTTTTATGTGCCGATGAATTTTTAACCCTAGAAGTGCTTGATAGTCATGGCAAAACTCACCAAGTAAAAATCGAAAAAGATTATCATGAAGACTTAGGTTTAGAGTTTGAAACTGCCCTTTTTGATGGCTTAATTCAGTGTAATAATAAATGTCCTTTTTGCTTTATCGATCAACAACCAGAGGGCAAAAGAGAAACTTTATACTATAAAGATGATGACTATCGCTTAAGTTTTCTCTATGGCAGTTATTTAACCTTAACTAATCTCACCTCAAAAGAATGGCAGCGGATCGAAAAGATGCGGATATCACCGCTTTTTGTGTCCGTTCATGCCACGGAACCCGATCTGAGAATTCGTCTCTTAAAAAATCACCGCGCTGGTCAAATTTTAGACCATTTAAAATGGCTACAAGCGAGACAATTACAAATTCATGCCCAAGTGGTAGTTTGTCCCAATATTAATGATGGAATTCATCTCGAAAGAACCCTGTTAGATCTGGTTTCTTTTCATCGGGGAGATATTCCCTGTGTGGAGTCGATTGCCGTAGTTCCCGTGGGATTAACCCGCTTTCGTCCCCAAGAAGATGAATTAATTCCCGTTAGCCAAGAAAAAGCGCGAGAAGTTATTGAACAAGTCCAAACTTTACAGAAAAAATTTCGTCAAGAATTTGGCAGTAATGTGCTGTGGTTAGCCGATGAATGGTTTTTAATTGCCCGAGTCGATTTACCCCCTCAATCTCACTACGAAGACTATCCCCAAATCGGTAACGGAGTTGGCTCTATTCGTCAATTTATTAGGGATTTTCAGAAGACAGCTAAGAAGTTATTACCTGCTCAAATTAGTCCCTCTAGACGGTTGGTATGGGTAGTGGGCAATGCGGTAGAACAAGCTTTTCAACCCCTAGTTAAACAGTTAAATAAGGTGCAGGGTTTAACCGTGGAATTAGTGGCTTTAAATAGTGATTATTGGGGACAGGAAATCACGGTTACGGGTTTATTAACCGGGCAAGATATTCTCAAAGGATTACAAGGTAAAAATCTTGGGGATGGGGTTTTATTACCCTCCCTCATGCTTAAGCATGGGGAAGCGGTATTTTTAGATGATATCACCCTAGAAACTGTTATTAATCAGTTAAGAGTCCCTATTTATCCAGTCCTGGGAGTGGAGGATCCTATCTGTGACTTTCTCTCACATATAGGTGAGCAGTAAAAGTGATTAAAAGAGGGCGAATGCAATTCGCCCCTACAATAATATTATTGCGCCAATGGTAGGGGCGCATCGCGTGCGCCCAAAATGTAATATAGATATTTCGACCAAATTGATTTGAGTTTTTACTGAGCGGTATTAAGTAAAAAATTGCCGTTTTCTTGGCACTGATTACTGTTTATGGTAATCGGATTGGGTGCATCTCCTATCTGTGACTTTCTCTCACATATAGGTGAGCAGTAAAAGTGATTAAAAGAGGGCGAATGCAATTCGCCCCTACAATAATATTATTGCGCCAATGGTAGGGGCGCATCGCGTGCGC